>CAZXXM010000004.1:18203-27613 GCA_964644715.1 uncultured Salinisphaerales bacterium | reverse complement strand
GACGTGAAAGCGCGCTTCTTCCGCGCGGCCGGGGCGGCCGGGAACCTGTCGCACCCGCACATCGTGCAGCTCTACGACGCCGGCGAAGAGCACGATCTCGCTTACATCGCGATGGAATTCATCAAGGGCCACGACCTGGTGCGCCACACCAAGTCGGCGGCGCTGCTGCCGATCAAGGATGTGCTCAAGTACATTGCCGATGCGGCCGATGCCCTCGACTACGCTCACGCCCGCAACGTCGTCCACCGCGACATCAAGCCGGCGAACCTGATGCTGGTGACCGACACTCGCACGATCAAGGTCACCGACTTCGGCGTCGCGCGCATCACCGATGCCAGCAAGACCAAGACCGGCATGGTGCTGGGAACGCCCAGCTACATGAGCCCGGAACAGTTGTCGGGCATGAAGGTGGATGGCCGTTCCGACCTGTTCTCGCTGGGCGTCACGGCCTACCAGCTGCTGACCGGCTCGCTGCCGTTCCAGGCCGAGTCGATGGCCACGCTGATGTTCAAGATCGCCAACGAACCGCAGCTGCCGATCACCAAGGTTCGCGCCGACCTGCCGCCGGAGCTCAACGCCATCATCGAGAAGGTCCTGCAGAAGCACTACGACGCGCGCTATGCCCGTGGCAGTGACTTCGCGCGTGACCTGCGCGCCGTCCTCGCGACGATGGCCTGAGCCGGAAGGCTCGACCGACATGGCCATCAAGGACAAGGTAGCGACGGCCCTGCTGACCGACATGGGGCGGGTGCGGACCAACAACGAGGACGCGGTCGCCGAAGACCGCGACCTGGGGTTGCTGGTCCTGGCGGACGGCATGGGGGGTTACAACGCCGGCGAAGTGGCCAGCGGCATCGCGACGACGACCATTCCCCACGTCGTCCGCCGCGACTGGAAGCATCTGCGCCAGCTGGCGTCTTCCGGTGCCGACGCCTCTCATTCGCCGCAGGCCCTGCTGCTGAAGAAGGCGATCGAGGAAGCCCACGAGACCATCTACCAGGCTGCGCAATCGCAGCCCCAGTGCGCCGGCATGGGCACGACGGTGGTCGTGGTCCTGCTGCACGACAACCGCATGAGCATCGCCCATGTCGGAGATTCGCGGCTCTACCGGCATCGCGCCGGCAAACTGCAGCAGGTCACGCGGGATCACTCGTTGCAGGAAGAGATGATCGCCAAAGGGCACTACACCCGCGAGGAAGCGGCGATGATGGTGCGCAAGAACATCGTCACGCGGGCCATGGGCGTGGAGCCCACCGTGAACGTCGAGCTCAACGAGTTCGCGGTGGAGGTCGGCGACACCTTGCTGCTCTGCTCGGACGGGCTGACCGACATGGTCGCCGACGAACAGATCAGCGCCAGCTTGCAGCGCCACGGCGACAACCTCGACGCGGCGGCCAAGGACCTCGTGGAGCAAGCCCTGCAAGGAGGTGGCAAGGACAACGTGTCCGTCATCCTGGCACGGGTCGAGCAATCATTTGCACTCAGCAAGCCCTGGTATCGGCGACTGCTGGACTGGTTCTGAGCACGGACGGGACACCTAGGGAACACCGGAAGGGAATACGCGCATGGGCAAGCTCGTCATTACGGACAACAATGGCGTCACGACCGACTTCGAGCTCAAGACCGAAAAGGTGACGCTCGGTCGCCAGACGAGCAACGACATCGTCCTCAACGACAAGGCCGTGTCCGGCCGCCATGCGGCGATCGTGACCATCCTCGACGACTCCTTCCTCGAGGACCTGGACTCCACGAACGGCACGCAGGTCAACGGCCAACCGGTCACCAAGCACGCCCTCGTGCACGGCGACGTCATCACGATCGGTCGCAACTCGCTGCGCTACTTCAGCGTCGAGGTTCCTGCTTCGGAGATGGACAAGACGATGATCCTGAGGGCCGGGGCCATCGTTCCACCGTCGCGGCTGCCCACCCCGGTGCCCCCGGCGCCGGCGCCCGTCCCCGCCGCTCCCCCGCCGCGGCCGGCGATTCATCCGAACCTGGTGGCGGCAGGCAAGCCGGTGCTGGCCAAGCTGCGCATCGCCAGTGGCCCCAACCAGGGCAAAGAGATGGAACTCAGCAAGCCGCTGACCACGCTGGGCAAGCCGGGCGTGCAGGTCGCCGCGATCACGCGCCGCAGCGACGGCTACTACATCGTGCAGGTCGACTCGGCCAGCGGCCGCAAGCTCCGGATCAACGACGTCGAGGTCGAACCACAGCCGCGCCGGCTGGCGGATCGTGATCGGGTGGAACTCGCCGGCACCCAGATGGATTTCGTGCTGATCAGCTGAGCGGCTCTCCCCGGGAAGGACACTTCCCGTAGCCCGGACGAAGTCCGGGATTTCCCTCGACCGGGTCGATGCATCCCGGACTTCGTCCGGGCTTCGAGCTTCATCCCGGGCGGTTCCCCGGACAGGCGGGCTAAACTCGCGCCCCATGAATACCCCGACGCTCGCCGAAACCATCGGCAATACGCCGCTCGTGCGCCTGACGCGCCTGCCCGGCATCGGCAACAACGTCCTGCTCGCCAAGCTCGAAGGCAACAACCCGGCGGGCTCGGTGAAAGACCGGCCGGCGTACTCGATGATCAAGCGCGCCGAGGAGCGTGGCGACATCAAGCCCGGCGACACGCTGATCGAGGCGACCTCCGGCAATACCGGCATCGCGTTGGCGATGGCGGCCGCGATGCGCGGCTATCGCATGGTGCTGGTCATGCCCGAGCACATGAGCGCCGAACGGCGCGCGCAGATGAAGGCCTACGGTGCCGAGATCGTGCTCGTGACCAAGGAACAGGGCATGGAGTACGCGCGCGACCTCGCGCTGAAGATGCAGAAGGACGGCCAGGGCCGGGTGCTCGACCAGTTCGCCAACCCCGACAACCCGCGTGCGCACTACGAGGGCACCGGGCCGGAGATCTGGCGCGACACCGAGCACAAGATCACCCACTTCGTGGCGACGATGGGCACCACCGGCACGATCATGGGGACCGGGCGCTTCCTGAAGGAGGTCAACCCGAACATCGAATTGATCGGTGTGCACCCGGCCGGAGAATCCTCGATTCCCGGCATCCGCAAGTGGCCCAAGGAATACGAGCCGGGCATCTACGACGTCACCAAGATCGATCGCATCCTCGAGGTCGAGGCCAAGGACGCCGAGGGCATGATGCACGCCGTCGCGCGTGCCGAAGGTCTGTTCTGCGGACCGTCGTCCGGCGGCTCGATCTTCGCGGCGGTGGACGTCTGCAAGCGCGTCCAGAACGCCGTCGTGGTGTGCATCGTCTGCGACCGCGGCGATCGCTACGTTTCCACCGGCGTTTTTCCTTCGTGATGTCGGGATTCAAAGCAACGGCTAACGCAAAGGGCGCAAAGAAAAGCCAAGAAAGGCGCAAAGTTTTTTCATATTTGCTTTGCGCCTTTCCTTTTCCTTTGCGTTCTTTGCGTTAGCCTTTTTTTGATTGTCGTCACACGTCCATGACTCAGCCCACGCTCGTTTTCGACATCGAAACGATCCCCGACCTCGAGGGTGCGCGCCGCATCCTGGGCCTCGACTCGACCGACGAGGACGTGATCTGGAACGCGATGCGCACCTTGCGCCGCGCCGAAAAGGGCACCGAGTTCCAGCCCGCGCACCTGCAGCGCATCGTCGCGATCTCCTGCGTCCTGCGGACCGGAGACACGCTGCATTGCTGGTCGATCGGCGACGAGTCCTCGGATGAGTCCGAGCTGATCCAGAAATTCTTCAACGGCGTGGAGAAGTACAAGCCCACGCTGGTGTCCTGGAACGGCGGCGGTTTCGATCTGCCGGTGCTGAACTACCGCGGCCTGATCCACGGTTCGCGCGCACAGGCCTACTGGGACAACGGCCATTTCGATCGCGATTCGAAATGGAACAACTACCTCAAGCGCTACGAGTTCAAGCACACCGACCTGATGGATGTGCTGGCGCTGTACACCGGCCGCCAGAACGCGCCGCTCAACGAGATCGCGCTGCTACTGGGGCTGCCCGGCAAGCTGGGCATGGATGGCTCGAAGGTGTTCGACGCCTGGCGCGCCGGCAAGCTCGACGAGATCCGCGCGTACTGCGAGACCGACGTCATGAACACCTGGCTCGTGTACCTGCGCTTCCAGTTCATGCGCGGACATCTGTCCGAGGACGAATACGAACAGGAGATCCTGCTCGCACGCGATTTCCTCGAAGGCAGCGGTGCGGCGCACTGGGCGGAGTTCTCGGCGGCCTGGACCGAATGAGCCGTCCGTTCCGCGGCGGCAACCGCCGCAGCAAGCCGCTGCCGCAGGGCGAATTCGAAGCGACCATCGTCGACCTGGCCGAGGACGGGAGGGGCGTGGCGCGCATCGAAGGCAAGGTCTGCTTCATCCTCGGTGCATTGCCGGGCGAGCGCGTCAACTTCCGCTACACGCGCAAGCATCGCGACGCCGACGAGGGCGAGACCACGCAGGTGCTCGAAGCATCGCCCGATCGTGTCGAACCGCCCTGCCCGCACTTCGGACTGTGCGGGGGCTGCTCGCTGCAACACCTGGCGCCGGTGGCACAGGTCGCGCTCAAGCAGCGCCAGCTCGTCGAGGCGCTGCGCCGCGTCGGCAAGATCGAGCCGGAGACGATCGCCGCACCGATCACCGGCCCTTCGCTCGGCTACCGTCGCCGCGCGCGGCTGGGTGCCAAGTTCGTCGACAAGCGGGGCACCACCTTGGTGGGCTTCCGCGAGCGATCCAGCCCCTTCCTCGCCGCGCTGGAAACCTGCGCGGTGCTCGATCCGCGCGTGGGCCAGAAACTGCGCGCAATTGGCGAATGCCTGTCGACGCTGTCGATCCGCCGCGAACTGCCGCAGATCGAAATCGCCTGCGCCGGCCCGGTCGCCCTGGTGCTGCGCGTCCTGCAGCCGCCGACCGGCGAAGACCGTGCGCGCCTGACGCAGCTCGCGCTGGAACACGACTTCGAGCTCTACCTCCAATCCGGCGGCCCCAACACCGTCGCGCCGATGACGCCGCCCGCCGCGCGGCTCGACTATTCGCCGGATGGATCGGCCGATCGCCTGCAGTTCCAGCCCACGGACTTCATCCAGATCAACTCGGCCATCAGCCAGCAGGTCGTGCGCCAGGCGATCGACTGGCTGCGCCCGCAGCCGGGTGAGCCGGTTCTCGAACTGTTCTGCGGCCTCGGCAATTTCTCGATTCCGCTGGCCCGCAGCGGCGCGCGCGTCACGGCCGTTGAAGGAGACGCCTCGCTGGTCGCGCGGGCCCGGGCGAATGCCCAGGCCCTGGGCCTGGACGCGGACTTTCACGCGGCCGATCTGTTCCTGCCCCGGGCCGATGCGCCCTGGCTGCAAGCCCCGTTCGATACCGTCCTGCTCGATCCGCCGCGTGCTGGCGCCGAGGCGATGATGCCGGTCATCGGCGCGCGCAAACCGCGCCGGATCGTCTACGTCTCCTGCCACCCGGGCACCCTGGCGCGCGATGCCGGGCTGCTCGTCCATGGACACGGTTATCGGCTGATGCGTACGGGAGTGATGGACATGTTCCCGCACACCACGCACGTCGAATCGATGGCCTTGTTCGAGCGTGCGTAAGCCGGATTGACTTGCCGCAGCCTTGGCTTAGCCTTCCGCAACGATCCTGAATTCGGGAACCCCATGCCGGTGGAAATCGAACGCAAATTCCTCGTCGTCGACGACACCTGGCGGTGGGAAGTGTCGCGGCATCGCGCGATGCAGCAGGGGTATCTCGGCGCTCCGGGCGGCAAGGCCTCGATCCGCGTGCGCCTCGAAGGCAAGCGCGCCCTGCTCAACGTGAAGGCGGCGGTCATGGGCGCGGTGCGCGCCGAGTACGAGTACGAGATCCCGATCGACGAAGGGCGCGAGATGTTCGAGAACCTGTGCATCGGGCGCCTCGAGAAGACGCGGCACTACATCGACCGCGACGGATTGACCTGGGAGATCGACGAGTTCCACGGCGACAACGACGGCCTTGTGGTGGCCGAAGTCGAGCTGATCAATCCGCAGCAGGAAATCGCACGGCCTTCCTGGCTCGGTCGCGAGGTCACCGAGGAACCGAAGTACTACAACCACAGCCTGTCGCTGAAACCCTTCCGCGCCTGGCATGCACATTGAGATCGATCTGGGACGCCAGCGCCTGCTGCTGTGGAGCGAGGGTCGCGTGCTGCGCGAATGCCTGATCTCCAGCGGCGCCAACGGCATTGGCGAGATCAACGGATCGGGCTGCACGCCTCGTGGCCGCCACATCGTCCGCGCCAAGGTCGGGGGTGGCGCGCCCACCGGCACGCTGTTCACGCGGCGGCGTCCGACCGGAGAGATCTGGTCGCCCGAGCTGCACGCCAAATTTCCGGGCCGGGACTGGATCCTCACGCGCATCCTCTGGCTGTCGGGGACCGAGCGCGGCCGCAACCGGCTGGGCTGTGTCGACACCTTCCGCCGCTACATCTACCTGCACGGCACCCCTCCGACGACGCGCCTGGGAGTCCCCGGCTCCAAGGGCTGCATCCGCGTGGACAATGGCGATATCGTCGACCTGTACGACCGCCTGCCCGTCGGCGCCGAAGTGAATCTGCACGAATAAGCGGGAAGCCAAAAGGAAACGGAGTTTCATGCCAGGCAAGGCTGCGCGCGGGCCGATCGGTCCGCTGATGCTCGACGTGGGGGGACTGGAACTCACGCCGGAAGATCGCGAGGTGCTCGCCCATCCGCTGGTCGGTGGCGTGATCCTGTTCACCCGTAACTATCGTGACCCGGACCAGCTGCGCGCCCTGTGCACGTCCATCCTGGACATCAAGCGCGATCCGCGCCTGCTGCTGGCGGTCGACCACGAGGGCGGTCGCGTGCAGCGCTTTCGCATGGGGTTCTCGCGCATTCCGGCCATGCGCTCGCTCGGCAAGCTGTACGAGGAAAGCGCGAAGGCGGCGACCGACGAGGCACAGGCACATGGCTACACCATCGGCTCGGAGCTGGGCGGTTACGGCATCGACCTGTGCTTCGCGCCGGTGCTCGATCGCGACATCGGTATCTCGAGCGTCATCGGCGACCGCGCGTTCGCGACGAACATCGACGTCATCGTCGAACTCGCGCGCGCTTTTCGTGCCGGCCTGAACCGCGCCGGCATGGCGGCGACCGGCAAGCACTTCCCTGGGCATGGTGCGGTGGCCGCGGACTCCCATCTGGAACTGCCGGTCGATCGCCGCTCGCTGCCGGAGATCGAGCGCACGGAGCTGGCGCCGTTCCGCCCGCTGATCGAGGACGGCATCGAATCGCTGATGATGGCGCACGTCCGCTACACCGCGGTCGACCAGATCCCCGCCTCGCTGTCGCGCAGGTGGATCGCCGGCACCTTGCGCCGCAAGCTCAAGTTCCGCGGCGCGCTGTTCTGCGACGACCTGTCGATGAACGGTGCCGCCGTCGTCGGCACGGTGACCGAAAGGGCGCGCCTCGCATTGTCATCGGGTTGCGACATGCTGCCGGTCTGCAACGATCGCGCGACGTCGATCAAGCTGCTCGACGAACTGCGCGACGTGGCGCCCAGCCCAGCGCGCAGCCGTCGCCTGGCCACGTTGTTTCGCACCGAAGGTCCGCGATGAATCGCCTCGACGACGCCCTGAAAGTCCGCGCGGAAGCGGACTGCCTGCACGATGCGGCGGCCGTGCAGCGGGCCTTCGACGACCTCGCAGGGCGCATCGGGCACGACTACGCGCAGCGCAATCCTCTGGTGTTGTGCGTCATGAACGGCGGGCTGTATCCCACGTCCGAGATCACGCGCCGCCTCGACCTGCCGTTCGAGCAGGACTATCTGCACGCGACGCGGTACCGCGGCGCCACCGCGGGCGGAGGCCTGGTGTGGAAGCGCCAGCCGGAGGCGCAGTCGATCGCCGGCCGTGACCTGCTGGTCATCGACGACATTCTCGACGAGGGCCACACGCTGGTCGCGATCCGGCGGGCGCTGATGGAATTCCAGCCTGCGTCGCTACGCGTGGCCGTGCTCGCCGAAAAAATCCACGATCGCCGCGCGCCGGAGGCGCACGCCGAGTACATCGGCCTGGCGCTCGAAGATCGCTACGTGTTCGGCTGCGGCATGGACTACAAGGAATACTGGCGGCAGCTGCCCGCGATCTACGCCGTGAAGGAATCCGCTTCGTGAAAACCATTGCAGTCATCGGCGGCACCGGCATGAACCAGTGGCCGGGTCTGGTCGTCGAATCCAGCCAGGACATCCGCACGCCCTACGGCATGGCGACGGCCCCCATCGTCAGCGGGCGCATCAACGGGCATCCGGTCCTGTTCCTGGCCCGTCACGGCGAAGGCCACAAGATTCCGCCGCACAAGATCAACTACCGCGCCAATCTGTGGGCGCTCAAGAGCGTGGGCGTGCAGCAGGTGCTCGCGATCGCCGCGGTCGGCGCGATCGCCGAATGGTTCGCGCCCGGCGAGATCGCGTTGCCACGCGACCTCGTCGATTACACCTGGGGCCGCGAGCACACGTATCACGACGGCGTTCCGGGCACCGAACTCCATCACATCGAATTCACGTATCCCTACACGCCTTCGCTTCGCCAGTCCCTGTTCGAAGCCGCGGGCGCTGCCGACACCGTGGTCAGCGGTGCCGGAACCATGGCCATCACGCAGGGGCCACGACTCGAAACACCGGCCGAAATCCAGCGCCTCAAGCTCGACGGCTGCGACATGGTCGGCATGACCGGCATGCCCGAGGCAGCACTCGCCGCCGAACTCGGCCTGGAGTACGCCTGCATCGCGGTGTCGGTGAATTGGGCAGCGGGGATCGGAACCGGCGGCATCCACGACGAGATCCGCGAGAGCATCGAGCGCGGCATGCTCAAGGTCCAGGGAACGCTGGCGCGGTTTCTCGCAGGCGCTGCGATCTCTCCGTAGCCCGGACGAAGTCCGGGGTTGCAACGTCCAGAGAGGGGCACCCCGGACTTCGTCCGGGCTGCTAGCGGCCCAACGGGAACAACGTCGGGCGGCCGCGGAAATCGAACACGATACCGTCCGGCCTGATCTCCGAGATCGTCGGCCCCTCGGCCAGCGTCGAGCCTTCGACCGCCTTCTTGCCGTTGATCAGCGCCCAGCGACGCGCCGGCTCCTCGTGGTAGACGTGCACGTCGACGCTCAGCTCGGGAAACGCGCCGCGGTAGTCCGAAGGCATGTCCCTCAGCAAGGGAACGTCGCCCACCGCAGCGGCAGCCTCGGGCTCCGGGGCGGGGGCGTCGACCACCGCCGCAGGTGCGGACTCGACCACGGCAGGTGCCGCGGGCGCGGGCGCCGGCTTGGCGCGCGACGGCGCGGCAGCCGGTGCAGCGGGAACGTCTTCTTCCAGCGGCAGTTCCGGTTCTTCCGCCGACAGTGCCCGGGCCTGATCGTCCATCAGGTCGTCGATGGA
>CAZXXM010000004.1:14005-18103 GCA_964644715.1 uncultured Salinisphaerales bacterium | reverse complement strand
AGCGACGGCGGACGCCCGAGATTGCGGTCCTTCTCCGCCTTGCGCAGCGCATCGAGGATGTAGCTCATGTGTGCCGGAATCCAGCAGCCCTCTTCATCGCATCGATCCCGCGTGCATCTTCAGGGCTGGAACTTCAGGTTCGGCGTGCCCGGTGCCGGGTCGGACAGGGCGATGCGCGTGCGAATGCCGACGACGCCGTCGGCAAACAGTTCTCGCGCTTCCTGGAACAGGCGGACTTCTTCCTTGAGCCCGTCGTCGTAGCGGTCCGAGCGCACGGCCGGCTTGCTCATCATTTCGGCCAGACGCTGGCGCAACCAGACGACGCTGGGGCCCCGCTGGCCGGGACCGAGCTGGACCTCCTTGGTCTCGCGCCGCCACAGCAGGAAGATCTCGCCGTTCCAGGCGCGGCTGAGATCCACGATCGACACATCGACGCCGCCCTTCGGCGTCTCGAGACGCGCACGATCCTCGGTGAGTTGTGTGACCAGCACATACTTCGTCGCCCCCGCGTCGTCGGTGACGGTGAGGATGGCCGGGCGATCCATCTGGCGGAGATCCTTGAGTCCGCCCGTGGTCTTGTAGCACTCGATGCCCTGGCGTCGCAGCGTGCGGCAGACGTTGTCTCCTGTCCCGACACGGACACCAACGTCCCATAACCGGATCAGCTGACCGGTGAGCTGTTGCAGGTTCTGGGTGATCGCGAGCACGTTCTTCATCGCAGTCGCGCTCGGCGGCTTCACCACCGGAGCCGGCGAAGACGTCAATGGGGACCTCGGCGCGGAGGTCGCGGGCACCGCGGCGGACGGAGTGGCCGTGGCGGGCGCTGCCGCTGATGGCGCGGCCGCGTGCGAGACCGGTGCCGAAGCCGGCGCAGGCCCCTGAGTCGCCGCGGTCGGCGAGGCGGACTGCACCCGGCGCACGATGGTCTGGTAGATCAAGGCCCCGCCGATCATCAGCGCCAGGGCGATCAGCACGCCTTCGAACCAGGTCAGCGACAGCAGCGGCAGCCCGCCTCGGGTACGGCGATCCAGCCGGCTCCACCCTCCGGTACGTCGATCGCCGAGAACGCCATCGCGTTCCTGACCGAGCACTTCGAGCGCGGCGCCGCGAACCAGCTCCGCACTGACGCGATGCTGGTGGCTGCCGTAGGCCCCGAGCAGCGCACGGTCGCACAGCACGTTGATCAGGCGCGGCACCCCACGCGTGCGCTTGTGGATCTCGGTGATCGCCTCCGGCAGAAACAATTCCTCCTGCGTGCCGGCGACACCGAGACGATGGCGCACGTACTCCGCGGTTTCGTCTTCTTCCAGCGGCGTGAGGTGATAGCGCGCGGTGATACGGCTGGCGAGCTGCCGCAGTTCCTGGCTCGCGAGCGCATCGCTCAGTTCGGGTTGGCCGACGAGCATGATGCGCAGCAGCTTTTCCTTGTGCGTCTCGAGGTTCGTCAGAAGACGCACCTGCTCGAGCACGCCCGGCGCGAGATTCTGCGCCTCGTCGATGATCAGCACCGTGCGCTTGCCCTGCGCATGATTGGTCAGCAGGTGCAGGTTCAAGGCGTCGATCAGATCCTTGAGCGTGGGCGTCTGCGTGCGGTCGTAGGCGACGCGAAGCTCATCGCAGATGGACTGCACGAATTCACGTTCGCTCTGGCGCGGGTTGTGCACCATCGCCACCTCGACGCCATCGAGTTTCTGCTCGAGCAGGGTACGCACGACCGTGGTCTTGCCGGTCCCGACCTCGCCGGTCAGCTGGACGAATCCGCCGTACTGGCCGGTGCCGTACAGCAGGTGTCCGAGCGCCTCCTGGTGGCGCGGCGACATATACAGATAGGCCGGGTCGGGAGTGATCGAGAACGGCATCTCCCGGAGGTTGAAAAACTGCGTGTACACGCCTGTTTCGTCGGACTTTGAACGGGGTCTCGGGAGTATAGCCGCGGCTCAGTCCAGCGCGCCCGGTCGTTGCATGTCGACGTGCGGGATGCCGTCCTCGTCGTAGGGCTCGCGGATCGCCTCGAATCCCAGAGAACCGTAGAAGCGCTGCAGATGCTGCTGCCCGGACAACTGGATTGCCGCGCCCGGAAAATCGCGTTCGCAGCGTGCGATCCCTTCCGCCATCAGGCGCCGGCCCAGGCCGGTTCCTCGTGCCGTTTGGGCGGTGACCAGACGTCCGAGCCCAGGGCCCTGCGCCGCGGGCGCAGGACTGTGCGGACGCTTCAGACCCGGCGGCACCAGACGCAGGCAGCCCAGGATCTCGCCGGTCTCATCGCTTGCGATCAAGTGTTCGCAGCGCGGATCCAGACCATCCATCTCGTGAAAAACGCAGGCCTGTTCGACGACGAACACGGCGCTGCGCAAGCGCATCAGCGCATACAGCGAGTCCGGGTCGAAGTCGCGCCAGGCGATCCAGCGCAGGCTCGCGCTCATCGCTGGAACTCGTACAGGCTTCCCAGCCCGAGCAACTGCGTCAGGCGGTCGAGCGCGGTCCGCGATTCGTCCAGCAACTGCGGATCGGCGAGGTCGTCGGGCACGAGCCGGTCACGGTAATGCCGCATCACCCATTCCACCAGCTGCGTGTGCCGCTCCGGGGTGATCCAGCACGGCGCGTGGACGGCCGCCTGCTGCTCGGGCGTCAGCACCACGCGCAGGCGCAGGCAGGCGGGCCCGCCGCCGTTGCGCATCGACTGGCGCAGATCGAACACTTCGACGCCGCCGATCGGCATCGCCGGGTCGGCGATCCATTCCTGGATCAAGGTCCAGGCGCGCGTCATCTCCCGGCACTCCTGCGCGCAGATCATCCATAAGCCGCGGCCGGGCACGTCGACCAGCTGGCTGTTGAACAGGTAGGACGCGACAGCGTCGTCCAGGCTCAGCCGCTTTTCGGGCACCTCGACGAAGCGGGGCCGGAACTCGGGGCCGAGCGCCTCGTCGGCCTGCGTACGCAGCCCCTGGAGATCAACGAATGCGTGCTCGTGATGCAGCAGCAGGCCGCGATGCGCGACCGCCACGACATCGTTGTGGAAAGCGCCGGCGGCGATCGCCCGCGGCGCCTGCCGCAGGTGGGCGACGCGCGCCCGGTCGAGCCGATGCCGGCCTGCGATGGCCTCGCCGGCCGCGCGGGCCTGGCGAGCGCTCGCAACCGGAGCGGCGTCGACATCGGGCTCGGCGTCGGCAGATGGAACGTCCGCCGCATCCTGCGCGTCGCGGCCATAGACGAAGACTTCCAGCCCCGGCCCGCCGATCTCGGCGCATAGGCGCAGATGATTGGCCGCGCCCTCGTCGGCCGTTTCGAATACGGCCGGCAAAGGTGCGTGATGCGCAAAGCGCTTCGGATCCGCGAACAGCTTCGCCAGCACGCGCGCCGTCGTCGCGGTCTCGATCGCCCGATGGCGATGCGCCGCCAGGTTGGCCGGCGTGAAATGCACGCGCCGATCCGCCGTATCCGCGGAAGGCGAAACGGTGGCGGCGTTGGCGGCCCACATGCTCGACGCGGAGCCCACGGCCAGCAGCAATTCGGGATCGTCGCGGCGCACCTGATCGAGCACGGCGGCCTCCCGCCCGTGGTAACCCAGCACCCGCAGGCTCGGCAGATGCGGTCGCTCCTGCGGCGGCAGCAAACCCTGCGCGAGGCCGAGGTCGGCCAGCGCCCGCATCTTCGCCAGGCCCTGCAGGGCGGCCTCGCGCGGATTGGACCGTTGCGCGGCGTTGCGCGCCGACGCGCGGTTGCCCTTGGCCAGGCCGGCGTAGTGGTGCGTGGGACCGACGAGCCCATCGAAGTTGGCCTCGATCGCTCCGGAAGGGGCAATTTCGTTCATCACCATCACCTTAACGCAGCCGTCGCTGCCTGCCATCGATTGTCAGTCTTCGACCAAGGAAGTCAGCGAGCGGGAAGGGCCATTCGTCTTTTGAGGGAGACCAGATGCGCGCAAGTACTTGTCTTGGAAAAAGCGGATGCGACGCGGACCGATTCGGCACGGAAGACGCTAGCAGGCAGTCGATCCTTTTGCAGGGAAATGCTCCGGCAAGGCCCTCTGGTTTTTCGACGACGCTCTCTCCCCGCTGAGTCGTCGACTCGGCTCGACCGGTTCGCCGGTCGCGCCGA
>CAZXXM010000004.1:11636-13905 GCA_964644715.1 uncultured Salinisphaerales bacterium | reverse complement strand
CCCCTGAGCAGGCGGCGGGCTTCACGCAGATCCTCGGCGGTCTCCAGGCGATCGTCGCGCAAGGCGATCAGCATGCGCCCCGAATAACTGTCTTCCGATTCGGCCGCCCCCGGAACCGGCTCTTCCCCGCTTCGATGGAAGTAATGCAGCGCGGGGTCGAGATCGGACGGCAGGTCGAGACCGAAACCGAGCTCGGCGAGCAGCGTCATTTCGAATCGCCGGAGACTCCGCTCGCCGGCTTCGATCAACGTCGACAAGGCTTCGCCGTAGGCCTCGAACAGAAGCGGATGTGCATCGTGCCGTTGCAGCAGACGCAGCAGCAGCTCGTTGAGGTACCAGCCGCTGAACACGGTCTCGCCACGAAACTCGAACGCAGGCTCGGACGCCTCCACTCCGGTCAAGGTACCGAGGTCGCCCGTCTCGATCCACGACAGCAATAAAGGCCGAAACGCTTGCAACAAGGCGCGGGGCCTAGACTTGGCCGAACGTGCGCCACGTGCAATCAGGCCGATCCTGCCCTGCGACGGGGTGAACGCCTCGACCAGCAGGCTGGTATCGCTGTACGGAGAGGCCTTGAGAACCCAGGCCGGCTGCAGCTGGTGCCGCGCCCGGCTCACTCGCCGCCGATACCGAACAGCTTCAGTGCCTTCGGATCGTCGCTCCAGTTCTCGCGCACGCGGCACCAGAGCTGCAGGAAGACCTTGGCGCCGAGCAGGTGCTCGAGCTCCTTGCGTGCGGTCGTCCCGACACGCTTGATGGCGGTGCCGTTCTCGCCGATCACGATTTTCTTCTGCCCTTCGCGCTCGACCCAGATCACGGCGCTGATGCGATGCATGGTGCCTTCGAGCGCATAAGACTCGATGGCGACGGTCAGCGCGTACGGAAGCTCCTGGTTGAGCGTGCGCGTCAGCTTTTCGCGCACGAGCTCAGCGGCGAGGAACTCGTTGTCGAAGCCGGCCACCATGTCGGGCGGATACAGCGGCGGGCCCTCGGGGAGTCGCTGCATGATTTCGTCGGCCAGTGCCTCGACGTTGTGCTTGCGCAGCGCCGACAGCGGTACGACGAACGCGAATTCACGCCGCGCCGAGAGCTTCTCGATCTCCGGAAGCAGCTTGGCCTTGTCGGTGACGCGGTCGATCTTGTTGATCACCAGGCCCACCGGCGCCGATACCGCGGCCAGACGCTCGAGCACGGCCTGATCTTCCTCGGTCCAGCGACCGGACTCGACGACGAACATCACCAGGTCCACGTCGTGCAGGCTGCCGGAGGCGGCGTCGTTCATCGCCCGATTGAGCGCCTTCTTGCCTCCCAGGTGCAGACCCGGCGTGTCGACGAATACGATCTGGCCCTCTTCGCGGTGCACCACGCCCTGGATCGCATGCCGCGTCGTCTGCGGTTTGTGCGACACGATGCTGAGCTTGCGCCCGACCAGCGCATTGAGCAGGGAAGATTTGCCGACGTTGGGACGTCCGACGAGGGTGACGATGCCGCTGCGCATGGGTACTCGAAAAAGGTGAAGAACGTCAGGCGGAATCGCTTTGCTGCAGCGCTTCCAGCAAGTTGGACGCCGCCTGTTGCTCCGCGATCCGGCGGCTTCCGCCGCTGGCATCCGCGATCCGATTCTCGTCGGCGAGGCTGGCCCGGACGCGGAAGTATCGCCGATGCGCCGGACCGGATTCTTCCAGGACCTCGTAGAGCGGCAGCGGGCGGCTACGTCCTTGCAGCCATTCCTGTAGCCGGGTCTTGGGATCCTTCAGGGTTTCCGCGTCGGGCAGGTCCGAGAGATCCTGCGCGAACAGCATGCGGCAGGTCCGTTGCGCCGCCTCGAATCCGCCGTCGAGGTAGACCGCCGCGATGACTGCTTCGACGGCGTCGGCCAGGACCGAGTCGCGCCGCCATCCACCGCTCTTGAGTTCGCCCTCGCCCAGGCGCAGGTGATCACCAAGTTCCAGGCGACGCGCGATGGCCGCCAGCGATCGCTCCCGGACCAGGCTCGAGCGCCAGCGCGAGAGATCTCCCTCCTCCGCGCGCGGCCGCTCCGCATACAGTGCGTCGGCGATGAACAAGCCGATCAGCGCGTCACCGAGAAATTCCAGCCGTTCGTTGTTGGCGCCGCTGAACGAACGATGGGTCAGCGCGCGGGCGAGAAGCGCCGGGTCGCGGAATTCGCGCCCCAGCCTGGCCGCCAGCTCAGCGTCCCGTCGCCCTGCTTCCACCGACACGGAACTCAGGAATCCGCGTCACCGGTTCCCTGCTTCATGACGAAATC
>CAZXXM010000004.1:2420-11536 GCA_964644715.1 uncultured Salinisphaerales bacterium | reverse complement strand
CGGCCCGACCTTGATCGCGATGATCGCGAAGAACGCGATCGTGCCGAAAACGAACAGCAACCCGAACCACCCCAGCCCCCGCTGACGCTTGATCGACTTGAACATGCGGCTCCTCCCTGGATGCGCGAGCCAAGCTTAGCGGATGCTCGTTCCGATTCGGGAGAAATTGGGGCGCATGCGGGCACCGTCCCAGCTCATCCAGACGAAGAACGCCCGGCCGACCAGGTTGTGCTCGGGGACGGTTCCCCAGCCGCGCGAGTCGAAGCTGCCGTCGCGGTTGTCGCCCATCGCGAAGTACTCTTTTTCCGGCACCACCATCTCGAAGTCGCGCGCCGGCTCCTCGGGATTGACGATGATGTGGTGCACGTGGTCGGTCATATCCTCGCGCAGGCGATAGGCCGTGCCGCCCGGCAGCTTCGGTGCCGTGTAAACGCCATCGGCGGTCTGCGGCTGGGCCTCGCCGTTGATGTAGAGCACCTTGTCGCGGTAGGCGATCCGGTCGCCGGGAAGCCCGACGATGCGCTTGATGAAGTCGACCGACGGATCGTTGGGCCACCGGAACACCACGATGTCACCCCGCTTGGGCCGATCGCCTTTCAGGAATTCGTTGTGGAAGACCGGATCCCGAAGACCGTAGGCGAACTTGTTGACCAGGATGAAATCACCGACCAGCAAGGTCGGGATCATCGAACCGGAGGGAATCCGGAAGGGCTCGGCGACGAAAGATCGCAGCACCAGCACCGCGACGATCACGGGGAAGAACGAGCGGGAGAAGTCGACCAGCCAGCCCGGCTTCTCCTTGCCGCCGATCAGGTTGCGCCGCTTGCGTGCCAGCCAGAGCACGTCCATCAGCCATCCGATCCCGGTCAGGATCGTCAGCAGCGTCAACAGGACTGCAAAATCGAAATGCACGTCCGGCGGCAGCGTCATCGTTTCCTCACTTCTTGCGGTCCACACCGAGCACGGCCAGGAAGGCTTCCTGCGGAATCTCCACCGAGCCAACCTGCTTCATGCGCTTCTTGCCTTCCTTCTGCTTCTCCAGCAGCTTGCGCTTGCGGCTGACGTCGCCACCGTAGCACTTGGCGGTGACGTCCTTGCGCAGCGCCTTGACGGTACTGCGGGAGATGATCTTGGCGCCGATCGCCGCCTGGATGGCGACGTCGAACTGCTGACGGTGAATCACTTCCTGCATGCGCTCGCACAGGTCGCGTCCGCGCGTATACGAGGCATCGCGATGCACGATGCTCGCCAGCGCGTCCACCTTGTCGCCGTTGACCAGCACGTCCAGCCGGACCAGGTCCGCGGTCTGGAAGCGCGTGAACTCGTACTCGAAGCTGGCATAACCGCGCGAGACGCTCTTCAGGCGGTCGAAGAAATCGAGCACGACCTCGGCCAGCGGCATCTCGACCTCCATCTGCACCTGCGCACCCAGGTAGCGCAGGTTCTTCTGCACGCCGCGCTTTTCCATGCACAGCTGCATCACCGGACCGACGTAGTCGTGCGGCATCAGCACGCGCGCGGTGATGATCGGCTCGCGCAGGTCCTCGAACTCCGAGCCTTCCGGCAGCTCCGCGGGGTTGTCGATGCGGCGCACTTCGCCGTCGCCCATGACGATCTCGTAGACCACCGAGGGCGCCGTCGTGATCAGGTTCAGACCGTACTCGCGCTCCAGGCGCTCCTGCACGATTTCCATGTGCAGCATGCCGAGAAAGCCGATACGGAAACCGAAACCGAGCGAGGTCGAGTACACGGGCTCGAACTGCAGCGCAGAATCGTTCAGGCGCAGCTTGGACAAGGAGTCGCGGAAATCCTCGAAATCGTCGGCGTCCACCGGGAACATGCCGGCGAACACGCGCGGCTGGATGCGGCGGAAACCGGACAGCGCCTCGCTGCAGGGATTCGACGCCAGGGTCAGCGTATCGCCGACCGGCGCGCCGAAGATGTCCTTGATGCCGGCGATCACGAAACCCACCTCTCCGGTTTCGAGCCGATCCTTGAACACCCGCTTGGGCGTGTGCACGCCGAGCATCGTGATCTCGTGATCTTTGCCGGTCGACATCACACGGATCTTCTGGCCCTTGGCGATCGATCCGTTGATGATGCGTACCAGCGACACCACGCCCAGATAGTTGTCGAACCAGCTGTCGACGATCAGCGCCTGGAGCCTGCCGGCCGGATCTCCCTTCGGCGGCGGCAGCTTCGCGATCACCGCCTCGAGAACTTCGCTGACGCCGAGGCCGGTCTTGGCCGAAATGCGCAGCGCGTCGGTCGCCTCGATGCCGATGACCTGCTCGATTTCCTCGGCCACGCGTTCGGGCTCTGCGTTCTGCAGGTCGATCTTGTTGAGGATGGGCAGCACTTCCAGGTGCATTTCCAGCGCGGTGTAGCAATTGGCCACCGACTGCGCCTCCACGCCCTGGCTCGCATCCACCACCAGCAATGCGCCCTCGCAGGCCTGCAGCGAGCGGCTGACTTCGTAACTGAAGTCGACGTGGCCCGGCGTGTCCATCAGGTTGAGCTGATACACCTGCCCGTCGCGCGCCTTGTAGTCGAGCGAAACGGCCTGAGCCTTGATCGTGATGCCACGCTCACGCTCGATCGGATTGTTGTCGAGCACCTGCGCGGTCATCTCGCGCTCTTCGAGTCCACCCGTGTACTGGATGAAGCGATCGGCGAGCGTCGATTTGCCGTGATCGATATGCGCGATGATGCAGAAGTTGCGGATATTCGCCAGATTCATGGCGCAAGCTGAGGAAAGTTCAGGCGAAAAGGTCGCGGAGTATACCGGGTGCGCCCTCCGCGCGGACGCCGTGGGCTCCAGATCGAATACCGCGACCGGCCCATGCCGGTCGCGGCCGTGCTGTTCAGCGCTTGCGGCGTGACGCCGTCTTCGCCGGCTTGCGTGCGGCCTTCTTAACCGCCTTCGCGGGCGCTTTCTTCGCGGCCACTTTCCGGGCCGCTTTCGGCTTCTTGCGGGCCGGCGCACCTCCTACCGCGCGCTCGAGCGCGGACAACCGTGCATCCAGCGACTTGCGCAGGGCGCCGATCAGACGCAACAGCTCCTTGCGCGACGGAGCTGCTCCACTGCTGAGCCTGCCGCCGAGCTTCTTGAGCAACTGGTCGAGATCGTTCACGACGCCGCTGAACACCGCGCGGGCGCGATCGGCCCACTCGCCGGGCAACCCGTCCAGCCTCCGTTTCGCTGCCATGCGTGAGCTCCTGTACCGAAACGCCCGGCGCGGGCGCCCGGTCATGGTAGGTGCCAGCGGACGCGGCTACAAATTGCCCAAATCCTGTCAGGTGCCGCGACGCGCGATTTCCCTGCACCACGCGGAGAACGCGTCCGCATCGAATCGGGTCTCGCAGACCACCTCGTTCCAGCGATCGAGCAGAACCGGCACCCGCAAGCCGTAGCGCCGTTGCCAGTCCGGCTGGGCGTCGACATCACCATGCTGCAATTCGATGTCCGCGAAGCCGGGATGCGATCGCAATTCGATCTCCATCTCCTCGCAGAGTCCGCACTCGGACCGGCCCAGCAACAACAGGACCTCAGTCTTCGGCATCGTCTTCACCGGGTTCGGGCCGAGCCAGCGCGAACAGACGACGGGCGCCGTCGACTCCCTTCAGGCGGAAATTGCCGCGACGGGCGAACTCGAAATCGCTGCCGGCCACGAGATCGCGCAAGGTGCTGGTGACCCAGATTTCCTGCGGCCGGGCCTCGCCGGCCACCCGCGCACCGATGTGGACCACCAGCCCACGCACCGAGTCTCCGGAAACCTCGCACTCTCCCGCGTGCAGACCGGTCCGGATGCCGATGTTCATCGCGGCGGCCGCATCGTGCAGCGCCTGTGCGCAACGCAAGGCACTGGTCGGCGTGTCGAACACCGCGAACAAGCCGTCGCCGGCGGTATCGACCACACGACCCCGAAATCGATCGACCCGGGTCTGCAGCATCTGTTGCACGCGCGCCACGAGGTCGCGCCAGGCCGCGTCGCCCAGTTCGGACGCGAGCTTGGTCGATCCGACGACGTCGGTGAACAGCACCGTCAGCAGGCGGCGCCCGGCGTCCGCGTGCTCGCGTGCGCCGGTCAGGAACTCCTCGATCGCGCCGAGGGCCTCATCGGCGTGCTCGAACGTGAAGAACAGACTCGAGCCCGGCAGCTCGACGCGGCGGCTGCCAGCGATGTTCCGCTCGACATACTTCGCGTGGCGCCCGCTTTCGAAGAACGGCAACCGCGGCCGGTGCAGCAGCAAGGTCGGGCAGTTCACCCGCGGCAGCAGGGCTCGCGAATCGAGATTCAGGAACTGACGGTAATGGGCGGCGGCGCGCCGGGGCGTGGCAGAAGCCCGCTGGAAACGAGCCGCGAGCCGTCGGAATGCGGCGTCGTCTGCCCGGCTGGGCACCGTCACGCTGACCAGTTTTTCCGTTCCCCAATGCTCGCCGAGCAAGGCGCACAACTGCTCGGCCGAAGCCTCGGGCTCGCCCTCCGGATAGTCCGGAGCCACTGAAAAGCGCGCCGACGGGTTTCCCAGCACCAGCGAGGCGATGCGCTCCGGATGATGTGCCGCGAGGTGGAACGCGACGGCGCAGGCGTCCCGCTCGGCCAGCAAGGCCACCTTCGTCGCCTTGACGGCGTCGAGCACGCTGAGCAGATCGGCGGCCCAGTGTTCGGGATCCGAGGTGTCGCCGGACACCAGCGGATCCGAGATACCCGCGCCCCGACGGTCGAACAGAATCACGCGGCTGAAGTTGGCGAGCCGGCGCAGGAAGCGCTCCATCTCCGGCAGGTCCCAGATCAGGTCGATCTGCGTGAGCTGCCCGCCGATGAAGACGAGGTCGATCGGCCCCGAGCCGAGCGTCTGATATGCGATCTGCGCGCCTGCGCTGCTCGCGTAGCGTGTCTGCGGCGGTTCCACTCCCGCTCAGCCGCCCCCGTCCAGCGACGGCAGCTCGAGCGGAAAGAAAGACGGCGCGCCGTCGCGGCTGACCAGCATCGGCACCGTCGTGCCCGGCGTGAGCCGGCGAACGACATCAGCGAATCGTTCCGGCGAGTCCACTTCCTGGCCGGCGATCGTCAGCACGACGTCTCCGGGACGGATACCGGCCGCAAACCCCGCCCCGCCACTGGAGACTTGTTCGACGCGGACGCCACCCGACAGGACGCGCAAGGTGCGGCGCTGCTCGTCGGTCAGCGAACTGACAACCAGGCCGATCGGCGCATCCCGCGGAGGCTCGATGCGAGGCGGTGGGGATTTCGGCACTTCGGGATCGGGCTCCGCCTCGGACTCGTCGAGCACACCGATCTCCACCTTGAACTCGATCGGCTTGCCATCCCGCACGATGTTCATCGACACGATCTGGCCGGGATCGACGCTGCCCACCAGCGGCGGCAGGCTGCCCGACGTCGGCAGAGGCTCACCGTTGAACGACAGGATCACGTCACCCGGCTTGATGCCCGTTTCCTCGGCGGGGCTGGCGGGCATCACGCGCGATACCAACGCGCCTTCCGGCTTGTCCATACCGAAGGATTGCGCGAGGTTGCGGTCCACCTCCTGCACGACCACGCCCAGCCAGCCGCGCGTGACCTTGCCGGTATCGCGCAACTGACGCGCGACCTTGGCCGCGACGTCGATCGGAATCGAGAAGCTGACCCCCTGGAAGCTGCCGGACTGCGAGTAGATCTGCGAGTTGATGCCCACCACCTCTCCGTCGAGGTTGAACAGCGGGCCGCCCGAGTTGCCGGGATTGATCGCGACATCGGTCTGGATGAAGGGCACGTACTGTTCGGACTGCAGGTTGCGCCCCTTGGCCGACACGATGCCTGCGGTGACCGAGTAGTCGAACGTGAACGGCGAACCGATTGCGAAGACCCATTGGCCGGGTCGAAGCTTGCGCGTATCGCCGATCCTGACGGCCTTCAGGCCCTTTGCGTCGACCTTGAGCAGTGCAAGGTCGGTCGATTTGTCGGTGCCGACGATCCGGGCCGTGAACTGGCGGCGATCCATCAAGCGCACGATCACTTCTCGCGCGCCCTGAACCACGTGGTAATTGGTCAGCACGTAGCCCTCTTCCCAGAGCACGAAACCCGAACCGAGCGGTTCGGCCTGTGCGACCTCCGGCTCTTCGGCCTGCTCCGCCCCGCCGGGGCCCTGGGGAGCATGTTCCTCCAGGAAGCGACGAAACCACTCGGGATTCTGCTCGTCGGCCTCGGGCGCCGAGCTGACGCGTTCGGATGCGATCGTGCTGATGTTCACGACCGAGGGACTGTTCTTCTCGACCAGATCCGAGAAGTCCGGAAGCCCGTGGTCGATCCGGGAGCAACCCGCAAGACTGCCGGCCAGCAGCAGCGTCGTCAGTGCGAATGCGGACGTCCGCAGGGCTGGCATCTACAACTCCGGTGAAGGCTTCGCGATGGCGAAGCACCGGGCCGATTCTAGCGAATCGTCCGCCTCGCTCTGCGCTCGCCCCAGCAGAGCGGTCTGGAGGGCATCGCCCGCGCCTTCAGGGCGCAGGGGTCGGCGGCGTCTGCGCCGTCAGCGGCGCAAAGGCGGTGTCGATGTTGTCGCCGATCATCTTGACGGTGCGACGCGGCGCTTCGCCGACGACGGTGATCTGCACCTGCCCGACCGAACGGCTGTAGGCGTTCAACGGGCCCATCTGGTCGATGCGGTGCTCGGCGGCAGCGGTCGACGCAGCGGCCTCGGGCGAATTGCGCAGGACGCGGTATACCGACACGGCGCTCAAGCCATCCGACAGCAGCAGATGCTCGCGCACGCCCGCCGGCGAGGCGCGGATCTCGCGACGCACGACCCGGAATCCAGGCGGCAGCTTGCTGAACTGGGCCGAAGCCACCTCGGCCGTGGTTTCCTCCGCCACCGGCTCACGTTCATGAGCCTGCGCAATGGCGTCCGCCGCCGCCGCCGTGGACTGGCGGGCCTGGTCGGCCGGCACATCCCGCGCGAACGCGGATTCGGGAATGCTGGTCGGAAAACGCACTTCGGTAAAGAACATCTGCTCGAGCAGACGGCCGTCCGAGGCGACCAGGCTCAGCTTGAGCGGAACGCCGGACTCACTATCGGCCCAGAGTTCGTAGCCGTAGCGAAATTCGTCGCGCGGCGCGATCGCGATACCGCGGCAGTTGCGGCCGGCCACGCGGGCCTTGCCCAGTTCCTTGAGTTCGTAGACGTCCGAGATCTGCTTCAAGCGGTCCTGGGACAGCGGCTTGAACAGGCTCTTCGGGGTGGCCGGACGATTAGCCGTCAGGCGCTGATCTTTCGGCAGCAGGCAGGTGACCTTGTTGTTCTGCTTGAGGACCTCGCGGACCTCGCCGGTCATCGACTGCACGCGCTCGCGCTCGGAGCCGTCCTCGAACCGGTGGGTGACGCGAAACGTCTCGAGGATGTCGTCGCCACGATAGACCAGAACGCCCTCGTAATTCGCCATCCGGGCCGCCTGGCTCATCTTCACCAGCCAGTCGCCCGCCTCGTCCCCGGCGCTCGCTCCGGACGCCAGTACCAGGCCGGCCGCCAGGACCGCTAGGCGACCCGCGCTTTTCAAGGCTGCTCGTCCGTCTGCGACCGGTATTCGGCCGTGTGCGCGGCGAAACGCGCATACCGCAAGGTGCCGCCCACGCCTTCATCGGCGATGGCATTGCTGTGATCCATCAGGTACTCGCGCAGCATCTGCGAATGCGGATCGTCGGTCGTCGTCGAGACGGTGCGAAGTTCGGGTGTCTGCGACCAGCTGGCGACGGTGCCGGCCGGAATCACGTTGGGATCGCGGCCGTTCACGGGGCCGTTCTGCGGCTGGATGAACATCACCGCGGCCGCCCCGACCGAGGCGGCGGCGGCAAACCCGATGGCGGGCTTCCAGATTGAACCCATCCGGCCACGTCGGTTGGCCTTGTGCACCGCCAGGTCGACGACCCTGGCGCCGGCAATGGCCGGAACGGCGTCCAGCTTGCCCATCACGTCCGCGCAAATGCAGGCCTGCTGCTTGGTGATACGGGTTCCGGAGCTGGCTTCGCGCACCATGCACAGACGGCTCCAGCGCTGACCCATCTCGGGCGAACGGTCCAGTTCGTCGAGAAGGCGATCCAGCTCCGAGCCGGAACATTCGCCATCGAGCAACGCAGACAGGGAATCCTGAGGCATTGGGGACACCATCTTCTAGGTCAGTTCGCCACGGTTCGCACGACGTACCTCAGCTAAACCGCAGCTTAACGGGAAAGTTCCCGGTGCACGACGAAAGGAAGGGTTTTCCATCACTCATTCGATGAGTGGCTTGAGCACGCCGTCGATCGCCTCGCGCGCCCGGAAGATACGTGAACGAACGGTCCCGATAGGGCAGTTCATGACCTCGGCGATCTCTTCGTACGAAAGGCCCTCGAGCTCGCGCAGCGTGATCGCCTGACGCAGATCGGGCGGCAGCTTGGCGATCGTCTCGGTGACCTTTTCCTTGATCTCCTCGGACAGCAGGACGGCCTCCGGGGTATCGACGTCGCTCATCTGCTCGGTATGACCGAACTGCTCGGCATCCTCGACGTCGATGTCCTGATTGCTCGGACGGCGGCCACGCGCAACCAGATGGTTCTTCGCGGTGTTGATGCCGATCCGGTACAGCCAAGTGTAGAACGCGCTCTGGCCGCGGAAGCCGTTCAGCGCGCGCCAGGCCTTGATGAAGGTCTCCTGGGCCACGTCCGGCGCGTCGGCGTCGCCCACGAGGCGGCCGACCAGCTGAATGATCTTGTACTGGTACTTCCTGACGAGCAGTTCGAATGCGCGGCGGTCGCCCGTTTGCGCTCGTTCGACCAGCTGCTCGTCGATGCCAGGTGGTTCTTCGCTCATCGACAGGGGTGTTGCGGAACGATCGTTCTGAATCCGATGGCCTTCACCGGCCATCCCTCCCTCGTTCCGCGTTCATAATCCCGCCAGTCTACCAAGCGGGGCTCGTCGGGGATGGGTTCGGACGTACTGATTCTGGGCAGCGGCGCCGCCGGCCTGACCCTTGCCCTGCGACTGGCGCAGGCCGGCCGGCAGGTCACCGTGGTGTCGAAGACCCGGCTCGAGTCCGGCTCCACGCTGTGGGCCCAGGGCGGCATCTCGGCGGTCCTGGA
>CAZXXM010000004.1:0-2320 GCA_964644715.1 uncultured Salinisphaerales bacterium | reverse complement strand
GAGGCGGTGCCCGCCAAGGCCGTCGCGCTGTGCACCGGCGGCGCCAACCAGGTCTATCTGTACTCGTCGAATCCCTACGGCGCGTCGGGCGACGGCATCGCGATGGCGTGGCGCGCGGGCTGCCGCGTGTCGAACATGGAATTCATGCAGTTCCATCCGACCTGCCTGTACCACAAGGATTCCCGCGCCTTCCTGATCACCGAGGCGCTGCGCGGCGAAGGCGGCTACCTGCGCCTGCCCGGCGACAACGGTACGCCGGGCGAGCGCTTCATGCTGCGCTTCGACGACCGCGCCGAACTCGCCCCGCGCGACATCGTGGCGCGCGCCATCGACCACGAGATGAAGCGCCTGGGTCTTCGCCACGTCCTGCTCGACGTCACGCACCTGCCGGCGGATCTGCTGAAGAACCACTTCCCCGGCATCTACGCGCACTGCCTGGAACTGGGCATCAACATCACCAAGGAACCCATTCCGGTGGTGCCGTCCGCGCACTTCACCTGTGGCGGCGTGATCACGGATTTCCGCGCTCGCACCGACATCGGCAATCTGTACGCGATCGGCGAAGTCGCCTGCACCGGCCTGCACGGCGCCAACCGCCTGGCGTCGAACTCGCTGCTCGAATGCCTGGTGTTCGCCACCGCGGCCGCCGAGGACATCCTGAACCGGCTCGATCGCCTACCCGATCCGCCGGCGATCAAGCCCTGGGACGCTTCACGCGTGCGCGATTCCAACGAAGATGTGGTCGTGTCCCACAACTGGCTCGAACTGCGCACGTTCATGTGGGATTACGTGGGCATCGTGCGCACCACCAAACGGCTGGAACGCGCGCTCAACCGGATCGAACTGCTCAAGCGCGAGATCCAGGACTACTACGGCAACTACAGCGTCAGCCATCATCTGATCGAGCTGCGCAACCTCGTGGTCTGCGCGGAACTGATCGTGCGCTCGGCGCTGATGCGCAAGGAAAGCCGCGGGCTGCACTACACCCTCGACTACCCCGACAAGCTCGAGGGCGCCCTTCCGACCGTGCTGCCGGGCCGCGAAATCTGATCGATCCCCGTGACACCGTTGCGCGGACGAAGTCCGAGGTGTCGCTCGTTTTGCGAACAAAACCCGGGATTACATCCTGGCAACTCAAATGAGGTTCTGCTGCTGTCCCTCGTGCGCGAGCAGCCAGCGCTTGCGCTCGATCCCGCCGCCGTAACCCGTCAGCGCGCCGTTGGCGCCGATCACCCGATGGCAGGGCACAATGATCGAGATCGGGTTCTGTCCGTTGGCGGCGCCCACCGCGCGCGGCGCATCCGGCAGACCGATGCGTCGGGCCTGCTGCCCGTAGCTGCGCGTCTCGCCGAACGGGATTTCCAGCAACGCCTCCCACACCCGCTTCTGGAAATCCGTTCCCACCATCTTCAACTCGAGATCGAACTCCTGGCGCTCGCCGGCGAAGTACTCGGCGAGCTGGCGACGCGCCTCCGGCACGATGCCGTCGTCGCGCGGACCCAGTTCGGTGCGCGGCAACCAGCCGGTTTCGATCTTCATGTAGAGCCCGCACAGCAGGCCGTCCTCGGCGATCAGCAGGATCGGCCCGATGGGGCTATCGACGCGGGTATGTCGGCGCGTGGTTTCCATGATGTCCTTCATCCTCCGGATGCGAGTCCCAGCCACAGGTGCAACGACGCGTAAGCGCGCCACGGCCGCCAGATCTCCGCGGTGGCAATGACCTGCGCCGGACGCGTCAGTCCCACCGCCTTCATGACGCCCAGATCGGAATACGGAAACCCGTCGGGATCGCGCAGTGCGCGCATCGCGACGTACTGCGCGGTCCACGGCCCGATGCCCGGAATCTTCTGGAACCGCTCGAGGCTGGCTTCGATGCGCATGCCGCCGTCGAGATCGAGTTCGCCGCTGGCCACCGCGCGCGCCATGTCGGAAATCGTCTGCGCGCGTCGCTGCGTCAGGCCCAGGTCGATCAGTTCCTGCAGTTCCGCGCGCGCGATGCGCTCGGCTTGCGGCGCGTAGTACAGCAGCCCCTCGTACGGCGTCTGCGCCGGCTCTCCATAGGCGCGCGCGAAACGCCCGAACAAGGTCGTCGCGGCTTTCACGGTGACCTGCTGGCCGAGCACCGCGCGCAACGCGAGTTCGAATCCGTCGAGCGCGCCCGGCACGCGCAGGCCCGGACGTGCCGCCACCAGCGACGCGAGGCGAGGATCCTGCGACAAGGTCTGATCGATCAGCTCCGGGTGCGCGTCCAGATCGAACAAGCGCCGGATGCGCGGCAGCAGCTTGGCGAGTACGGGCACCAATTCCGCCGAGATCTCCA
>CAZXXM010000003.1:0-35297 GCA_964644715.1 uncultured Salinisphaerales bacterium | reverse complement strand
CTTCGCCACCGGCCGCGTACGTTGCGCGCCCGTGTGATAAGTCAGCATCGCTAGCGTGTCATGCGTGCTGCTCCTGCTGAACCCGCGTCGATACGCCGCGCCAGCGGCCGGAATCTTCTCCCGACGTTCTGCCGACGTCTCCGCGGCCGCTCAGGCTTGCTGCCCGGGCACCCCGAAGCGCCACTTGGTCTTCTCGTGGTCCAGGGCTTCGCCCTGCTCGCGCGTCAGGTAGATCACCGCGTTGGTGCGGCAGAACTCCTGGTAGGCGGCGAGCGGCAGGCTCAGCTCGACCGCGAGTTCGGGATCGCCGATGGCGAAGTCGAACTGCACGTAGCCGTTCGCGTCAAGGTCCCGGTAGCGCACGTAGCGGCAGGCGACGTCGAAGGCCCGCTTGCGGGCCGGCAACTGACGGAGCGACATCGTTCCTCCTCCCGCGATGGCTGGCGATTCTTCGCCGGGGGGACGAGGTGCCGACTGCCGCTCCCGGTCGAAATGGACGCCTCTGGTGGCATGTCGGATGGCACCGGCCATGCCATGCCGGGCGGCCCGCCCCGCTCCCTCGTTCAAGCATCTGCGCCGTCGGGGTTTTTCCCGGCGGCGGGACGGGTGTCTGCGTATCCGGTCCCCGCCCCGGCTCCGATCGGCTTGAATAATTTCGATGAAAGGCGGAGCCTCGGTTCGGTCAATTGAAGAAAATTCTTCAACGCGACGTCGTCGTTCCGGGGGTTTCGCTGCGCAATCGTCGCGCCGCGGGCCCTCCGGCCCGATGGCACGAGCCGTGCTCGAGCGCGGCCACGACAAGCTGACGCGGGCACGCCCGGCAGCACGCAGAGGAGACGCAGATGACATCGCCCACGAACACGAGGGAGAAGCCCACGCCGGATTGGCGGCTGAGCGGCGCCGCGGTGGATCCGCAGCGCTACCCCGACATCGCCGACCTGATGGCGCGCCTGCATTTCGCCCCCGCCGACGGCCGCATCTGGCTCGACGACCAGCGCATGCAGCTGATCCACACCTCCGCGATGGGGGTGATGCGGCGCGAGCTGATCGAGGGCCTCGGCATCGAGAAGGCGCGCGGCCTGCTGACCCGCATGGGTTACAACTCCGGCGGCCACGACGCCGAACTCGCGCGCCGCCTGCGGCCTAACGCGCAGCTGAGCGACACGTTCGCGGTCGGCCCGCAGCTGCACGCGCTCGAAGGCATCGTCCGCGTCGATCCGCCGGTGCGGCAGGAGATCGACGTCGAACGCGGCCACTACTTCGGCGAATTCATCTGGCGCGATTCGTCCGAGGACGAGGAGCACATCCGCAACTACGGCATCGGCGCCGAACCCGTGTGCTGGATGCAGATCGGCTATGCCTGCGGCTACACGAGCGTCTTCATGGGGCGGCCGATCCTGTTCCGCGAAGTGGAGTGCCGCGCGACCGGCCATTCGCACTGCCGGATCATCGGCAAGCCGGCCGACGAGTGGAAGGACGCCGAGGACGACATCCGCTACCTGCGCGCCGAGCCCTTCAGCCGAGGCCTCACGGCGACGACCCGCAAGCCGGCCGAGAAATCGGCGCAAGAGCACCTCGCGTCGATGTTCGAGGACGGCGCCATCGTCGGCGTGTCCACCGGGTTCAACGCGGTCTGCCACATGGTTCGGCGCGTGGCCGACACCAACGCCACGGTCCTGTTCCTCGGAGAAAGCGGCGTCGGCAAGGAGGTGTTCGCGCGGACGCTGCACCGAAACAGTCCGCGGGCCGACAAGCCGTTCGTGGCGATCAACTGCGCCGCGATTCCCGAGAACCTGGTCGAGTCCGAAATGTTCGGCGTGGAGAAAGGCGCCTTCACCGGCGCCACGATCTCGCGCGAAGGGCGCTTCGAGCGTGCGAACGGCGGCACGCTGTTCCTCGACGAGATCGGAATCCTCGGGCTCGCCGCCCAGGGCAAGTTGCTGCGCGCGCTGCAGGAAGGCGAGATCGAGCGCGTCGGCGACACGCGGATCCGGCGGGTCGACGTGCGCCTGGTCGCCGCCACCAACCTCGACCTGCGCGCCGAGGTCAAGGCGGGCCGCTTCCGCGAGGATCTTTATTTCCGCCTGAACGTCGTGCCGGTGAAGGTGCCGCCGCTGCGCGAGCGGCGGGACGACATTCCGATCCTGATGAATCATTTTCTCGGCAAGTACCGCCACCGGCACAAGCGTCACGTCACCGGCTTCACCGCGCGGGCCATCGACGCACTGCTGAACTACGAGCTGCCGGGCAACATCCGCGAACTCGAGAACATGATCGAACGCGGCGTCATCCTCGCGCCGGACGAGGGCGCGATCGACGTCAGCCACCTGTTCATCGGAGGCGAAAGCCCGCTCAGCGTGTCGTTCGGACTCAGCGGCGACGGCCGCGTCGGCTCCGGCGAACGCCTCGACGCCGACCACGGCCCGGCGTCCGCGGACGACGCGCAGGGCGTCATCCGCTCGATCACGGCCCGCTGCGAACAGCTGCTGTCGGACGAGGCCGACGCCGACGGCGTGTCGCTCGACGAAATCGAGACCTCGCTGGAGACGGCGCTGCTTCAGAACGCGATCAAGCGCGCCAACGGAAATCTTTCGGCCGCGGCGCGACGGCTGGGCATCACGCGTTCGCGGCTGGTCTATCGGCTCAACAACCGCGGCATGGGGCACCTGCCCGACTGAAGCTTTCGGCTGCGCCGCATCATTGGGCGGACGCGCCGGGGTCGCGCTTCTTGAGCCGGTACTCCATCTGTCCGCGCCGAAGACCCAGCAGCCGCGCCGCGGCCGAGAGATTTCCACCAGAGCGTTCCATCGCGCGCTGGACCAGCAGGGTCTCGATCCGATCGAACGAGGACAGCGACTCGAGCAGATCGTCCGCGAGTCGCCGTTGCCGTTCGTTCGAATCGGGTGGCGGCGCCGACGCGCTGGGGACGAGCGCGCCGCTCGCGCCGAGATTGAACGAGGCCGGGTGCAGCTTCTCCCCGCCCGCGAACAGGTGCTGCACGTCGATCGCGCCGCCCGGCTCGGCCAGGATCACGGCGCGCTGGACCATGTTCTCCAGCTCGCGCACGTTGCCGGGCCACTCGTAGTCCCACAGCGCATCGAATGCGCGCGGCGTCAGGCCGCCGACCTTCTTGTCGAAGCGCGTCGAGTAGCGTTCGAGGAACAGCGAGACCAGCAGCGGAATGTCCTCGCGCCGCTCGCGCAGCGAGGGGATCGCGATCGGGAACACGTTGAGCCGGTAGAACAGGTCGGGACGAAAGCGCCCGGCGTCGACCTCGGCACGCAGGTCGCAGTTGGCGGCGGCCACCAGCCTCACGTCGATCTTCAGCACTTTCGAGCCGCCGACGCGTTCGATCTCGCGCTCCTGGATGGCGCGCAGCACCTTGCCCTGCGCGGGCAAGGACAGGCTCGAAATCTCGTCGAGGAACAGCGTGCCGCCGTCGGCGCGCTCGAAACGCCCGGCGCGCGATTGGTCGGCGCCGGTATAGGCACCCTTCTCGACGCCGAACAGCTCGGCCTCGACCAGGTCCGGGGGAATCGCGGCGCAGTTGATCGAGATCATCGGCTTGTTCGCGCGCGGACTGACGGAGTGCAGCGCCTTGGCGAAGCGCTCCTTGCCGACGCCGCTCTCCCCGCGGAACAACACCGTCGAATCGGTCGGGGCCACGCGCCGCACCAGGCTGGCGGCCGCGTTGAAACCGGGCGATGCGCCGACGAAACCTTCGAAGGCTTCGCCGAAGACCGTCGCCAGCGGCGACGCGTCCCTCGCGCGCGCTTTCACCGGTGCGCCGATGAAACTATCGATCTGCAGGAATCCGGTTTCGCGCTCGCCCAGGTCCTCCCACTCCGACAACGGCTTGCCGATCACGCGGCAGTGCGCGTGACCCATTGCCACGCATTCCACCTCGCGCCAGAGGATGGGCACCCCGATGACGGCCGTGCAGTAGCCGTTGGCGTAGCCGCTCATCACCCAGCACGCCGGTTCCCCGCTGACGCCGATCTGTTGCAGGTGTGCCTCGGCCTCCCACGGAGAGACCCACAGGAAGTCGCCCCAGAACTGCCCCTTCTCGACGTCGAAACGCATGTGATCGACCGGCCGCATGCCGACGAAGCCCTCGGTCTCGCGCAGCCGCGGTCCCAGGGCCAGCGCGTGGGCGACGTCGTCCGGATCGAGCGCGCGGACGCGCTGCCCGTCGTTGAAGCCCTGCTGATAGCCGAGCCGGATCAGCATCTCGCGCGCCTTGGACGTGCCGAGCTGCTCGATCAGCTCCCGCCGCAGCTCCGCGAACGAGTCGGCATGCATCAGCAGCATGCGCTGCCCGAACAGCTGGATGTGTCCGGAGGCAGGCGAGAAGCGCAGATGCTCGGCGACCGTTTCGGTCAGGCGCGCCGCGGCGGCATCGGCGAAACCGGGACCGTTCGGCTTCGGGGGCTTCTTTCGGGGTCTGGGCGGCATTTCGGATCCCTGCAGGAGGTCGGGCGACCGAAAGCATGATTCTTCATTTGATCAAAGACCAGCCACGCCGGATTTCCTTAAAAGCTGCAATCGACCGGCACCGATTATCGAAACGGCCGGAAAGATCGAATCTATCTCTAATATTTTCCGCTAGTTGAATACACGAAACGAAGTTGGCAGACGCCTTGCTACCCCCTCTTAACAAGGCTGGTAAAACCGGGCCATTTCATTAAACGAGAGGAGAACTGCATGGACATGCCCCGCGTCACCGATCCGTCGACGGAACCGGCCGCCCGCCCCGCCACGTCCTACGACGCCATCGTCGTCGGTGCCGGCTTCGCCGGTCTCTACATGCTTCACCGCCTGCGCAAGGCCGGCCTGCGCGCAAGGCTCTACGAATCGGGAGACGGCGTGGGCGGCACCTGGTACTGGAATCGTTACCCCGGCGCGGCCTGCGACATCGAGAGCGTGGAGTACTCGTATTCCTTCGACGAGGCGTTGCAGCAGGAATGGAAGTGGTCGTCGCGCTTCGCACGCCAGCCGGAGATCCTGGCTTACATCAACCACGTCGCGGACCGCTTCGATCTGCGCCGCGACATCCAGTTCGAGACGCGCGTCACCGCGGCGGTGTTCGACGAGCGCAGCAACTGCTGGCAGATCGAAACGAGCCGCGGCGAGCGCACGAGCGCACGGTTCTGCGTGATGGCGACCGGGTGCCTGTCGGCGCCCAAGCCGATCGAGTATCCCGGCGCCGACGTGTTCCGCGGCCGCATCCTGCGCACGCAGGCCTGGCCGCGCGAGGGCGTGGACTTCAGCGGCCTGAAGGTCGGCATCGTCGGCACCGGTTCGACCGGCATCCAGTGCATCCCGACGATCGCGCAGCAGGCCCGGCACCTGACGGTGTTCCAGCGCACGCCGAACTTCAGCATCCCGGCGGGGAACGGGCCGATGGATCCCGACTACGAGCGCGAGGTCAAGGCGAACTACGCGGAGTTGCGCGCCATCGAGCGCGACTCCGACGTCGGCATCTGCGCCCGGCTGCGTCCCGAAACGCGGCGCGCACTCGACGTCAGCGCGCAAGAACGCGAGGAAGAGTACGAGCGCCGATGGAACGCCGGCGGCCTTTATTTCTACTGCAGCTTCGTCGATCTGCTGACCGATCGCGCGGCCAACGACACCATCACCGCGTTCGCCCAGCGCAAGATTCGCGAGAAGATCCGGGATCCGCGCGTCGCGGACGTCCTCGTGCCGAAGGACTATCCGTTCGGCGCCAAGCGGCTCTGCGCCGACACCGGCTATTACGAAACCTTCAATCGCGACAACGTGCGCCTGGTCGACATCAAGGCCACACCGATCCGCGCGATCACCGAGCGCGGACTGCAGGTGGGCGACGAGGAGCACGAGCTCGACGTGCTGATCTTCGCCACCGGGTTCGACGCCATGACCGGTGCGCTGCTCAACATCGACATTCGCGGACGCAACGCAACGCGCTTCGCGGACTGCTGGAAGGAGGGCCCGCGCAACCACCTGGGCCTGATGACATCGGGCTTTCCGAACCTGTTCGTGACCACCGGTCCCGGGAGTCCGTCAGTGCTCTACAACATGGTGCTCGGCAACGAGTACCACGTGGACTGGATCATGGACTGCATCGCCTATCTCGATCGCCAAGGTCACGGCGCCATCGAGGCGAGGCCGGAGGCCGAGGCCGCCTGGCGTCGCACCGTCGACGAGATCGGCCGCCAGACCTTGTTCGGCAACGCCAGCTCCTGGTACATGGGCGACAACGTGCCGGGCAAGCCGCGTGTCGTGCTGCCGTATCTCGGGGGCTTCCGTTCGTACAAGAACGCCTGCGAAACCGAGGCGGCCGGCGGTTATCCGGGCTTCATGCTTTCTTGAGCGGCCACATCGCTCGATGACGGGACGCACTTCGCGTGATCGCATCGCCGGACCCTGGCAGGGTTACGGCGCTCGCAGGCGAGTTGCCCGCACACCACGACGCGGTATTGCCGCGTCGCGGTGCGCGCCTTACCCGGCGGCGAAGCAGTAGCTGCAGATCTTGTTGCCGTCCGGATCGCGGACGTACGCGGCGTAGGCGGTCGGCGTGAACGAGCGCGGACCGGGCTGCCCTTCGTCCTTTCCACCCAGCGCCAGCGCAGCCTTGTGGAACTCGCGAACCGCCGCGCGCGACGACGCGGCGAAGCTGATCGTGCCGCCGTTGGCGAACGTGGCGGGCTGTCCGTTGCCCGGCTTGGTCACCATGAACTCCGGCCCCTCGGCGCCCCAGAGCGACGCGCTGTCGAGGTTCATGACGCGCTTGAGCCCCAAGGTGGCCAGCACGCTGTCGTAGAACTTGCGGGACCGCTCCAGATCGTTCGAACCGATGACCACGTGCGTGAAGATCGCCATGCTGACTCCTGATGAGATGAGAGAGATGTCGAACGCGTGCAGGCTCGCGATCGTCGGTCGGACCACACCCGCGGCGAGCCCTTGCCCCACACCGCGCCGACCGCCACAGGAAGGCCGGCGATCACGCGCGCCGGCCTCGCCGCCGGGATACGGAGAGACGTCTCGCGGGCCTGCCGCTCGACGCGCCTAAATTAGATTTCGCGCACGGCGCGGGCACTCTCCGAAAAGGATGGTTCGCAGCGGGCCGATTCGAAAGATCCGCTTCGACGCGCCTGACGACGCCGCGATCTTTCCGCGAGCGAGGCGCGTTCGCTCAACCGGGCACGATTGCGCGCCGGCGAGGGACACCGCCGGCCAGGTACGAGGTCAGCTCGGACGAACTCATCTCGCGCGCCAGAGCGGCACCCTGCCCCGCCCACAGGCTGCTGAAGTCGGCACTGCCGCTTTTTTCCGCGACCTCGCGCAAGGGCATCAAGGCACCGCCTGCGGTGGGAAATGAGGGCACCAGGTCCGACAGCGGCCCCAGCTCCCGCATCAGGCGGTTGTAGATGCCGCGCGCCGGGCGTCCGGTGAACAGATTGGTGAGCGCGGTTCCATCCGCCGGCACGGCTTTCAGCGCCGACCGATGGAACGGCGTCACTTTCGCTTCCGGCGTGAACAGGTAGGCCGTCCCGACCTGCACCGCCGAGGCCCCGAGCGCGAACGCCGCGCGCACACCGCGAGGATCTGCGATTCCACCCGCCGCGATCACCGGGACCGACACGGCATCCGCGACCTGGGGAATCAAGGCCATCGTGCCGACCTGGGCGCCCATGTCCTGCGTCAGGAAATTTCCGCGATGACCGCCCGCCTCGAAGCCCATGGCGATCACGGCGTCGACGCCGCGCGCTTCCAGCCATCTCGCCTCGGCGACGGTCGTTGCCGAGCCGATGAGCTTTGCGCCGGTCCGCTTCACGCGCGCGAGCAGCGCTTCCTCGGGCAATCCGAAGTGAAAACTGACGATCTCTGGACGGAACTCTTCCAGCAGCACGCAGTACCCGGCGTCGAACGGCGCCCGCCCGCTGGCGGGAACCGATGCGGAAGGATCCAGGCCCAATTCCGCGTAGTACGGCGACAGTCGATCCTTCCACGCAGCCTGGGCTCTCGGATCGTCCGGCGGAACGAGGTGCGTGAAGAAATTGGTGTTGATCGGCTTGCGCGTCGCACTTCGAATCTGGATCAGCGCGGCCCGCATCTGCTCCACCGTGAGCATCGCCCCGGGTAGCGACCCCAGCCCACCGGCCGCGCTGGCCTGGATCACCATCTCCGGTGTCGTCGCCCCGGCCATCGGCGCCTGGATGATCGGCAACTCGATACCGAACAGATCGGTGATTCGCGAGTCTTCCCAGCTCATGTCGTTCTCCACACGGCGGTCCGAATGGGAAGCCACCCTATCCGCCAGCCGCCTCGATATTCGCCCAAGCCGTCGACCTCCGCGAAACGGGAAGCGAACCTCCTACCAGCGCCCTGCGTGCTGGCCGCCATCGACGTTCAGGGTTTCGCCGGTCACGAACCCGGAACGCTCCAGGAACATCACCGCATCGACGATCTCCTGGATCTCGCCCATCCGGCCGACCGGGTGCAGCTGATTCAGGAACGCGTGCGCCTCCGGCGGATGCATCGGCGTCCGGATGATGCCCGGCGCGACCGCATTTACCCGGATGCCGCGCTTCGCGTACTCGATGGCGAGGCCGCGCGTCACCGCGTCGAGGCCGCCCTTGCTCAAGGTGGCGAGCCCGGAAGGAACGTCCGAGAGCGGCTGATCGACCAACGCGGTGGTGATCTGGACCACGTGACCGCGGGACTGCCCGAGCATCTGCACCAGGGCCAGCTGCGTGATGTGAAAGAAGCCCGCGAGGTTCACGTTGACGACGCTGTCGAAGTCCTCGATCGTGTACTCGGTGAACGGCTTGCCGATGAAGACTCCGGCGTTGTTGATCAGGGTGTCGATTCGGCCGAAGCGCTCCACCGCGGTCGCCACCACCCGCTCGGCGACGGACCGGTCGCCGATGTCGCCTGCGACCGCGACGACATCCGCCTCGCCGGGTTCCTGCCGGATACTGCGCGAGGTCGCCACGACCTTGTATCCGGCCTCCCGGTACGCGCGGACGATGCCGGCCCCGATTCCCTGCGATGCGCCGGTGACGATCGCGACCTTCTCTGCCTGCGTCATTTTCTGCCTCCGATGGGATGATCCCGAAGCGGTATTTGTAAGCCCGTCCCGGCCTGGCGATAAGTCGCTATCCTTTCGCAATGGCTGTTAAAAAACGCACAGAGCCGAATTGGCAGGACCTGCGGATGTTTCTCGCGCTCGGCCGGCACGGCAGTCTCTCCGCGACCGCCCGCGCGCTGTCGGTCAACCACGTGACCGTCGCGCGGCGCATCCAGTCGCTGGAAGCGACGCTGGACGAGAAGCTGGTGGAGCGCCGGCCGGACGGGTACGTGCTGACGCCGGCGGGAACCCGCACGCTCGGGGTCGCCAGCGAAATGGAGGCCGCGCTTCGCAACGTCGGGCGCCCGGAGACCGACGCGACGCCGCGAGGCCTGGTGCGGGTCAACGCTCCGCCGGCGCTCGCCCAGGGCTTCGTACTTCGGCATCTCGCGGCCCTGCCGGCGCGCTTCACCGGCCTGGACATCGAACTGGCCACCGATCTGCGGGTGGTCAGCCTGGAGCGTCACGAGACGGACGTGGCGGTGCGCATGGTCAAGCCGCCGGACAGCGGCCTGGTCGCCAAGCGACTCGTCTCGGTCGGCTATGGCTTCTACGGAACGCGCGCCATCTGCCGGCGGATCGACGAGGGCGCCGCGCCGACGTTCATCGGTTTCGACGAAGCCAACGCTCATCTGCCGGAGGCGATCTTCCACGCGCAGCATCATCCGCGGGCGCGCATCGCCTTTCGCGCGAACCATCACGTGGCGCAGGCGACCGCGGCGCTGTCGAATGCCGGCCTCGCGCTGCTGCCCCACTACATCGGCCGGTCCGAGAAGCGTCTGCAGCTGTCGCGGCTCGGTCCGGTACCGCCCGACCGCGAGATCTGGCTCATCACGCGCCGGCACGATCGAAAAGATCCTCCGATCAGAACCGTGGTGGAGTTCCTGAGCGCTCTGTTCGTCGAGCATCGCGCCCTGTTCGAGACCTGATGCGGACGACCCTCCGGCAATCGATCTTGAGCGGATCGACTGCGCAGGTCGCGCGCCTGGGATGCCGTCTCCCGGCATCCGGCCTCCACATCGGCCCGCGTAGACTGCCATCGGCCCCTCCCACGACGACCGCATGAAGCTTCGCTGCTACGCCATCGACGAGTTCCCTCCCCAGCTCGTGGCCGCCCGTGCCGAGCGCGACTGGATGAGCGCGTTCCAGGACCGCCACGCCTATCGCTGCCTTCCCTTGTCGATCGCCAATGCGAGCGGATGGGAAGTGCTGATGCCGATTCCCGTGGACGTGGAATGGAACGGGGGCACGAGCGCCGCCGATCTGCGCGTCTCTTCGCCCAAGGCGCTGTCCGGGGGACGCCCGCTGGAACATCTCGCGCGCTCGAACTTCTCGCGCGGGATCGTGACGTTCCACGTCGGCTTCCTGTTTCAGACCGATCCCGGCTGGGATCTGCTGGCCACCGGGTCGTTCAATCGACCCAAGGACGGCGTCGCGCCGCTGTCGGGAATCATCGAGAGCGATTGGCTCCCGTATCCGTTCACGATGAACTGGCAGATGCTCCGGCCCGGGCGGGTGAGGTTCGAGGAAGACGAGCCTTTCTGCCTGGTCATGCCGGTTCCCAAGCAATCGCTCGTCGACTGCCAGCCCGAGATCCTGCGCCTCGCGGACCACCCCGATCTGCAACGCCAGTACGAGGGCTTCAAGAATTCCCGCGAGGATTTCATGAAGCTGCTCAACGCCGGCGACCCGCGTGCGCTCCGGCAGGGCTGGCAGCGTCACTACTTCGTCGGGCGACACCCGGACGGAACATTGGCCGAAGGCCATCTTCACAAGCTGCGGCTGCCCGAGCCGGTCGACCTGCGGCCGGCTTTGAAACCTCCCGTCCCGATGGAACCCGAAGATTCGCGCGAGCCGTCCGCGTCCGGCGCGAGTGTTCCGGCTCGCGTCGTCGATGGCGCGGCCGCTCCGAGCGCAGCCAATGAGGCCGGGCGCGCCCGCATCGATGCGAAGGGCCAGCTGCGAAGAAGCGCCCGGACCGCCATCGTGACCTGTGCGGCCGAGGCTTCCGGACGCGACTTCGTGCTGATCGACGACTTCTATAGCGAGCGCGAGTGCGAGCTTCTGTGCCGTGCGTTCGAGGGTTTGCGCGACCGGCTCTATACGAGCGACAAGACCGATCCGTACTGGAACGACCGGTTCGTCTTCCTCTCGGAGATCGTCAAGCGCTTTCCCGATACCGGCCGCCTGATGATCGAGCGGCAACGCGATGCGGTAGGAATCATTTCGCGCTTCTATTCGCTGCAACGACCCCTCTATCCGGATCTGCTGCAGATCACGCAATGGCAACAGGGCATGTTCATGCGCCCGCACGCGGACAACGCGAATCCCGACGGGTCACACCACCCGATGGCGCACCGCCAGTTCGCCAGCGTCGCGTATCTGAACGACGACTACGAGGGAGGCGAGCTGTACTTCACAGCACTCGATGTCGCGATCAAGCCGTGTCGAGGCGCCTTCGTGGCGTTCACCGGCGGGTTCCACCACGAACACGCGGTGCTGCGAGTGGGCGCGGGCAGCATCCGCATGACCGTTCCGTCCTTCTACACCTTCGACGCGGCGCACGGCGATCCGCTTTTGACGGGCGCTTGAGCTGACCTTAGAGCGCCTGCTGCGGCGAGCGCTGATTCTCGCTCGGTCGAACGGCGGTTCTCGTGTCTTGTCATCAGTTGGTTACGCGACAGGTGGACCGTGAGTAGTCTGGAGCGTCGATGGAAACCGACGTGTCATGGGCCGGGGTATGTAGCCAGCATTTCACGCGCGTTCCTTGCGAAGACAAAGCGACTCCGGGTGTGCGACTCGCGTCTTGAGCTGACCATGGAGATGCCGTCCGGAACCCGGTGCCGTCTACACTGTGCGCCCCTCTTGCAGCTGCTTCCCATATGTCTCTGACAAGCTTTCTCCAACGTCTTCGCGAAACCCCGGAGCAGATCGAATTCGCCGACACTCTCGCCGCCATCGAAAGCCATTACGTCTATACGCCGACCGCTTTTCGCAATGGAGAGATCGAGAATGCTGCCGGGCAGAACGCCGGCTCCTGCAAGATCTTCGCGTTCGCCAAGCTGCAGAACCTCGACGAGTCACAGACGCTGGCCTGCTTCGGCCGGTATTACCGTGAAGATGTCCTGAATCATCCGGACGCGAGCGACCACCAGAACATTCGCAACTTCATGCGGACCGGCTGGAAAGGAGTCGCGTTCGATGCCGACGCGCTTTGCGTGCGTTAGTTCGAGCTGACCCGTTCGTCAGCGCCGCGCGACAGGACGCAGGCCTTCGTGCTCCTTGCGAACGTCCTCACGGTTCCGGATACCGTGGCCGAGAATGGTGAGCAGAAACCAGACGCTCGCGATCACGATCAGAGCCAGTACCGCGCATACGACGAGAGCCAAGGTTTTCATGACGCCTCTCTGATTCGGGGAATTGCCCGCGTGGCCATGCGAGTCATTGCGGCATTACCCGAGGATCGCGCTCGGTGGGCCGCGGGAAACCGTGAGCGAGTCGATCCACCTCTCCATCAGGCATCAATCGCAATGCCCGAACGTAAGCCGCCGCGCTCGGTCGCTTGGTGTACGGCAGCGCTGCTCGTTTCGTCAGTTCCGGAGGCCTCGGATGATCGAGCGATCGTCGAATGGCAGCGGCCAATGCGGAGACATGGTCGGCCGGCACGAGTTCTCCGTACTTTCCATCCGCGAGAATTTCACGCGGACCGCTGAGACAGTCGCTGGCGACCAAGGGAATTCCGAGCGCTGCTGCTTCGACCAGGACATTCGGCGATCCCTCCCATAGAGACGGAAGAACGAAAGCCGAGGCACGCGCCATATAGCTGTACGGGTTTGGCTGCCAGCCGGGAATATCCAGGTCGGCCGCCACGCCGAGCTCGGTCGCCAGCCGCAGCAACCGATCCCGCTGGCGCCCGTCTCCGAGAATCACCAGGCGACAGGGCCGCTCCGAACGAACGCTGGCGAACGCGCGAACCAGGCATTCGAAATTCTTCTGCCGTCGCAGGCCGCCGATGCCCAGCAAGACGGGCGGACCCTTCTTCTCGCCAAACCAGGGGTGCTCCGGTTCTTCTTCTGCCAAGTCGAAAATCGATTCCGCGATCGTCGGATTCGGGAGCACGTGAACGCTGTCTCGCGGCAATCGCAGGATATCGACCAGATCGTCGGCAATACCGCGGGACACGGCGATGTATCCATCCGCCCGGGAATAGAGGCTTCGCAGCTTTCGGATCGACCACCAGCGGCCCAGGAACGTTCGCGCGCGCAGCTTGGCCCGATATCCCAGTGGATTGCCGACCCGGAAAATGATCCGGGTGAGGACGCCGGTCGCGGCGCGGGCGCTGACCGCCAGCGCGTCGTCCTTCAATTTCGCACTGATCAGCACACGTGGATGGCGGTCGACCAGATACTGGCGCAGGTGATCGCTCGCAAGACGCGCGACGACGCCAAGGGGAATGATCGAGACCGCAGCCGACAGTTCGCCGATGAAGGGCAAATCGAGGTGCGGGACGAGCAGCGATGTCTTCACTCCGAGATCGCTCAGCGCGTTCGCAGTACGCACCACCATTCGTTCGACCCCACCGTCTCCGAAATCCGTGAGGAGCAAGGCCACGTCGTGATGCCCGTCTTGCGCGGCTTCGGCTATCTGTCGATCCTCACCGGAGTCGACGTTCGTCGTAGCGCTGCTTGTTGCTGGGTGCTTCACGCGATGGACCGGTCGGCGCGAATGGCGGGCTTCCCGACATCCTAATGAGCCAAGCTTTCAGGACGCTGTCGTTCACGAAGCACGAGCGCCTGCTGCAGACGAGGTGAATCGCGGCCGCAGCACAGCGCCTGCGCGTAGGGGCGCTACGTCTACCGCTGCTTTCGAACCTGACGGATCGACTTGCCGTGCCATTTCCTGAACGAGCGGCTGAGCGAAGTCGGATCGCCATAGCCCAGGATCTCGGCGACCCGGATGGCGGTGAGATCGGAGTGACGCAGATACTTGGAGGCCAGGTCCGATCGCACGGCGTCGCGAATCTCCACGAACGAACCGCCCTGGCGCTTGAGTCGGATCTGCAAGGTTCGAGGACCGATGCCCATCGCCTGGCTGACGTCCTTGAGCGAGCACGGCGCATACGGCATCAAGCCGCGGATCACGGCTTCAACCTGGCGGGCGATCGCCATCTCCACCATGCGCTCCTCGAGTTCCACCACGCGATGCGCCAGCGCGCGTGCCGACGATTCGCGACCTCGCAGTGGCGTGTCGACGGGCGCCCGGTCGAGCAGCAAGCCTGTCCAGGCCTGATTGAAGCGGGGGTTGCGTCCGAACATCGTGCGATAGAGCTTGAGACTGCCGCCGGACCGGGCATGGCTGAACAACACGTCCGCCGGAATCCAATGAACGCCCAGGTGTGACCGGATCTCCCTGGCGAATACCGACAGCGCGAACTCCAGCATCTGGACATGGCTGTCGATCGACGTCGTCGCCATCGACCAGCTCAACAGCAGGCCACCTCCCCGCTGCGGCCGCGCCGTCACCACGGCGACGTCGCTGAAGACGTCGAAGTTGTGCGCGAAGGCCTCGCACATCTGCCCTACCGTGCGGGCATTTCGCAGCAGGATCCAGAGCGGTCCGATGATGGCGGCCAGGCGCGCGTTGGCCGACAGCGACAAGCCCCAGGTCCGGTCGCCGCATTCCTGCGCCGCGAGCTCGAAGAATTTCAGCACGCCGGTGCCACTGACCAGCAGATCGGGATCCGTCAGTGCGCGCAGCGGCAGTCCCGCGCGTCGCGCCACGACCGACGGCCGGCCGCCGCGCTGACGGATCAGCGCCGCGTCGCCGTCGAGGATGCTGCTTCGAATCAGCAGGCCTGCCATGCACGTTCCCTACGGAGCCATTTCGCTTGATGCCAACTAGTCTTCGCAAAATGCCAAGTCAATCCGGCCTCATTGTCGCATCCTGGGTCATCGGGCCGTAGACCCGGGCCATATCACGAGGAGATCCACAGCTATGTCGCAGAACGTTGACGTCATCATGGTGGGCGCGGGCTTTTCGGGCTTGTACGCCGTGCACAAGCTGCGCGACGAAATGGGCCTGAATGTACTGGGCATCGATGCGGCCGGCGGTCCCGGCGGAACCTGGTGGTGGAACCGCTATCCCGGGGCCCGCTGCGACATCGAATCCATCCATTATTCCTACTCGTTCTCCGACGAGATCCAGCGCGAGTGGCGCTGGTCCGAGCGCTACGCGGCGCAGCCGGAGATCCTGCGCTATCTCGAGTTCGTCGCCGACAAGCTCGACGTGCGCAGGGCCTTTCTGTACTCGACGAAGGTCGAGTCCGTCGTCTGGAACGAGGAGCAGAAGCGCTGGCACGTGACGACCGACAAGGGCGACACGCACACCGCCCGCTTCGTCATCGCCGGAACCGGCAACGTCACGGTGCCGAAGTCGCGCGCGGAGTTTCCGGGCCTCGACCGCTTCAAAGGTCCGGTCTACGGCACCGCGCGCTGGCCGCACGAGGGCGTGGATTTCAGCGGCCTGCGGGTCGGCGTGATCGGCACCGGATCGACCGCCGTGCAGCTGATTCCCGAGATCGCGAAGCAGGCCAAGCATCTCACCGTGTTCCAGCGAACGCCGAACTACGCCGTGCCGGGCAACAACCACAAGGTGGCGCCCGAACGGCAGCAATGGAATGCGGAGAACTGGCAGCAACTGCGCGCCAAGACGCGCGAGCGCTTCATGGGGGTGCCGTACCAGAACCCCGAACCCAGCGCGCTTGCGGTGAGCCCGGAGCAGCGCCGCGCACGATACGACGAGCTGTGGAACAAGGGCGGCTTCGAGTTCCTGGTCTCCAGCTACGGCGACCTGCTCACCGATGAGAAGGCCAACGACACCGTCGCCGATTACGTGCGCGAGCGCATGCGCCAGCAGGTGAAGGATCCGAAGGTCGCCGACCTGCTGTGCCCGACGGATCATCCCTACGCGACCAAGCGGCCGGTCATCGAGAACGACTACTTCACGACCTACAACCGTGACAATGTCACCTTGGTCGACATCCGCTCGAAGCCGATCGAAGAGATCACGGAGACCGGCATCCGCACCGGCGGCCAGGAGTACGAGCTGGACGTCATCGTGCTGGCCGTGGGCTTCGACGCGATCAGCGGCGCGCTGTTGAATCTGGGCATCGTCGGACGCAACGGCGTCACGCTCAAGGATCGCTGGGCCCAGGGCCCGCGCACCTACCTCGGCATCGCGAGCGCCGGCTTCCCCAATTTCTTCTACATCACCGGTCCGACCAGCGGCGTGGTGCTCTACAACAACCCGCTCGCGATCGAGGACCACGTCGATTTCGCGACGGCGGCGATCAAGCACGTCGTCGACACCGGCGTCGACACGATCGAAGCCGACGAGGGCGCGGAAATGGCCTGGCGGCGCCAGGTCGAAGGCATTCTCAACTCGACGCTCTTCCCGCGCGCCAACTCCTGGTACATGGGCGCCAACGTGCCCGGCAAGCCGCGCTCGGTGTTCATCTTCGTCGGCGGTGCGCCGCTGTATCGCGCGATGTGCTTCGAGGTGGTGGCGCGCGGTTACGCCGGCTTCCGCCTCGGCGCCGCGCCCGCATCCCCGGTGCCGCCGATGATCCAGGTGGACTCCGGCGTCGCGATGGTCATCGGTGCCATGCTGATGCAGGACGCCAAGCCGCTCGACCAGTGCACGCTCGAAGAGACGCGAGCGGCGGTCGAGAGCTTCAAGATGATGCAACTGCCCGCACCGGCGAACGTGCGGCGCATCGAGACCACTTATCCCGGCCCTGCCGGCAAGCGGGCGGTGCACCTGCACGTGCCGGACGGCGCGAAGGGGCCACTGCCCGTCATCCTGTACTTCCACGGCGGCGGCTTCATCGCCGGCAGCATCGAGATGTGCTCCGCCGCCTGTGCGCGGCTGGCGCACGATCTGCAGGCCATCGTCGTGTCTCCGAGCTATCGGCTCGCCCCCGAATCGCCGTTCCCCGCGGCGACCGACGACACCTACGCCGCAGTCTGCTGGGCGGCCGGGAACATCGAGGCCTTCGGTGGCGATCCCGAGCGGCTCGTCGTCATGGGCGAGAGCGCAGGCGGGCTGCTCGCCGCGGTTGCCGCGCAACGGGCTCGAGACCACGGTGGTCCGCAGCTGGCCGCGCAGGTGCTGCTGTATCCCGCGACGGATCTGGAGGCGCAGACGCGCTCGCGTCTCGAGTACGCCGATGGCCCCATCCTCAGCATCGCCGCCGCACGGACGATGCTGTCGACTTATCTCGGCGATCCCGCGAACGCCGCCTCGCCGCTGGCCTCGCCGAGCCGTGCGAAGTCGCTGGCCGGGCTTCCTCCAGCGCTGGTCATCAGCGCGGAATGCGATCCCCTGCGCGACGAGGGCGAAGACTACGGCCGCGCGATGAGCGCCGCCGGCGTGCCGACGAAGATCGAGCGGCTCCCGGGCATGGTGCACGGCGCCTACAACATGTCGGCCTACGTGCCGCGTGTCGCGGAGTTCAACGACGCGGTGAGAAAGTTCCTGCAACCCCTGCTGCAGCGGACCCGCGAGACGGCCTGAGCGTGGCCGGCGCCGTCGTCGCGTCGTGAGCTGACGAACTTCCGCCGGAACGCGCTCATCGCGTGTTCCGGCGGTCGGCGATTTTCAGACGGCATGAACGCCGTTGGCGCGGGCCTCTCCCACTGCGCTCGCGCGCTCGCTAGCCCAAGCCCTCGACGGTAGGGCACCATCGGAATCTCGCAACGCGAACCGGCACGACGCCGACAGGGCAAGGAACATCACGGATGAGCAGCAAGGCACCAGGCGACAACCCGCTCAAAACGCTCAGCGCCGCAGGCCAGGCGGTGTGGTTGGATTTCGTCAGCCGGGATTTCCTGCGCCGGAACGAACTGCAGAAGCTCGTCGAGCAGGACGGCGTCACCGGCGTGACCTCGAATCCGTCGATTTTCGAAAAGGCGATGGGCCACGGGACCGACTACGACGAGAGCCTCGAGGCTTTTCTCGCGGAACACGACGCCGACGCCGTGGGCTGCTACGAGCATCTGGCGATCGAGGACATCCGCGTGGCCTGCGACATCCTGCGACCGACCTACGACCGGTTGAACGGCCAGGACGGCTTCGTGAGCCTCGAGGTGTCGCCCTATCTCGCGTTCGATACGAAGGGTACGCTGGACGAGGCGCGCCGCCTGTGGAGAGCGGTCGATCGCCCCAACCTGATGGTCAAGATCCCGGGGACGGATGAGGGCGTTCCCGCAATCCGCGACGCGATCGAAGACGGCATCAATATCAACGTCACCTTGCTGTTCTCGCGCGAGGCCTACCGCAAGGTCGCCGAGGCGTACCTCGAGGGCCTCGAAGCCCGCGTGCGCGCCGGCAAGCCGGTCGACCGGATCGGTTCGGTCGCCAGCTTCTTCGTCAGCCGCATCGACGGGAAGATCGACGCCGCGATCGATGCCCGCCTCGAGCAGCGTGGAGACGACGAACGAACGCTGAAATCGCTGAAGGGCAAAGTCGCCGTTGCCAACGCCCAGCTCGCCTACGCCGACTACGAAGCGCTGATCGCGCAGCCCCGCTGGAAACGGCTGGCGGAGAAAGGCGCCCGCGTGCAGCGCCTGCTGTGGGCCTCGACCGGCACCAAGAATCCGGAGTACCGCGACACGCTCTACGTGGACACGCTCGTCGGGCGCGATACGGTGAACACGATGCCACCCAAGACGATGGATGCGTTTCGCGATCATGGTCAGGTGACGCCGGATTCGATACGGCACGATCTGGACGGCGCCCGCAAGGTCATCGGCGACACCACGCGGCTGGGCCTGGACCTCGACGGCGTCACCGCGGAACTCGTGCGGGAAGGCGCCAAGCAGTTCACCGATGCGGCGGACAGCCTGCTCGCCGCCGTGGGCGGCAAGCGCGCCTCGATCATCGCGCGGCGCAAGACGGCCGGCTCGTGAGCCGCAGGCAAGGCGCGCGCTGAGCGAGCCCCAGGAGGGCTACGGATCGGGCGGCGCACCGCGCAGCCCGATCCTGAATCCCGGAAGCACGCCGCTCTCGCGCAGGCGCCGACCTCAGGCAGCCGAAACCCGAGGCGCCGCCACGAAGCAGCTGCGATCCCGGGCCGCGGCGTCGCATCGTTCCTTGTAGAGCTGGAACCCGCCGAGGAACATCGGGATTTCGCGCCGCTTTCCCTCGACGTTGGCACCGACGAAGTAGTTGTTGCCCTTCATGAAGAGCGTCGATTCGCCGATCGAATTGTGCAGCGCCGTCCATTCGGCGACCGCCTCGGGCGTGGCTTCGACCAGATCGTCGACGTCCGGACGGCCATCGAGAAAGCGCTCGATCTGCGCGAACTGGTATTGCGCGTTGAGCATCGGGTTGTAGAAAGGACAGCTAGGCCCGGCGATCCAGAACAGATTCGGGAAGCCGTGAGTCATCATGCCCAGGAAGGTGCGGACGCCGTGCGACCAGTCTTCGGCCAGGCGCCGGCCGCCCCGCCCGCGGATGTCGATGCGCGCGAAAGCGCCGGTGCCGAAATCGAAGCCGGTGGCGAAGATGATGGTGTCGAGCGGAATCTCGCGATCGCCGACGACGATCCCGCCCGACGTGAAATGCCGGATGGGCTCGGCGCGAAGATCCACCAGATCCACGTTCGGCCGTTCCATCGTTTCGAGATAGCCGGTATCGCCGGCCAGGCGCTTGGTCAGCGCAGGTTCCGCGCGAGGTGTCAGAAGTTCCGCGATCCGGGGGTCGGACACGCGGCTGCGGATCTTCTCCTTGAAGAATTCCTCGAGCGTGCGGTTGGCTTCGGGGTCGGTGAGCAGATCGGTGAACGTGTAGTAGTAGGCCAGCCCGCCCGAGGCCCAGCGATCTTCGTAGATCCGCCGGCGTTCCGCGTCGTCGAGGGACAATGCCGACTGCGTGACCGGCGGCGCCGGCCGCGAATGCAGATGCGTGAATCCGAGGTCCGACCACCACTGTGCGCTGCGGGTGACGTCGTAGTCGGCCTTGATCTCGCGGGTCCGCTCCGGATCGGCGGGACCGTTGCGCAGCGGGACGGTGTAGACCGCAGTCCTCTGCAGAACGCTGAGGTGCGCAGCCTGCCGGGCCACGATCGGCGTGATCTGCACGCCCGAGGCGCCGGTCCCGATCAGGCCGACCCGCTGTCCACTGAAGTCGACGGGCTCCCGGGGCCAGCGCGAGCTGAAGAGTTGGCGACCCGTGAAATCGTCCAGATCCGCGAACTGCTGGCGGTTGGGCTGGGAGTAGATGCCGGTCGCCAAGACCACCGTGCGTGCACGCACCGTCTCGCCATCGTCGGTGCGCAGGATCCAGCACCGCTCGGTGTCGTCGAACTGCACGGCCTCGACGCGCGTCCTGAACGTGAAGTGCGGTCTGAGCTCGAAGCGATCGCACACGTGGTTGAGGTAGCGCTCCACCTCGGGCTGCGAGGGATAGCGCTCCGTCCACGTCCATTCCTGCTGCAGTTCCTTGGAGAACGAGTACGAATACTCGAAGCCCTCGATGTCCACGCGGCAGCCGGGATATCGGTTCCAGTACCACGCGCCGCCAATGCCGGTGCCCGCTTCGAAGGCGCGCACGGTCCAGCCGCGCTGTACCGCGCGATGGACCGAGTAGAGCCCCGACACGCCGGCGCCGACCACCACCATGTCGAGGCTTTGCGGCGCGCCGGCGCGCGTTTGGGAAATGCGGGTCATGGACACATCGCTCTGGTCGCTTCCTGCTGCGCGTGCATCCGATCGCCTCGGCGCGACGTCCTGCGTCCGGCAGAGGTATGAACGGATGCCGCTCCTCGCTCGCCGCCTATCGGGTCTGGAAGCGCGGCATTACTTTCTCGGCGAAGAGCTCCAGCGCCCGCGTCGTCTTGACCGGGTCGGCGCCGGGCATCTGCGTACCCATGACGAAGTGCGTGCAGTCGTACTCCTTGGCGAACTTCTCCATCTTGCGCGACACCTCGTCCGGCGTGCCGATCATCATGCCTTCGGCATACGGCGAGTCGCGCAGCTTCTCCGGAGGCGGCATCTGGCTCATGGCCGCGTCGCCTTCGGCATCGTTGGCCTCAGACAGCCATTCTCCGTAGAGCCTCAGCATGTGGTGCAGGTGCGGCGCGGTCTCGGCCCAGGCCTGGTCGGCGGTCGGCGCGACGTAGACCATTCGAAGCTGCGCAACGTTGAAGGCGGCTGGATCGCGGCCGGCCTCCTTGAGCGCGGCGCGGTACGAGGGCGCGGGATCGGGGCCGATGGTCGCCATCAGGTGGAAGCCCATCCGGGCCGCGCGCGCGGTAGCCACCTCCGCCCTGCAACCGATCCAGATCGGGGGCGACGGTTGCTGCACCGGGCGCGGGTGCAGCGTCATGTTGGCAACCTGGGTGTACTTGCCGTCGAACGTGACGTTCCTTTCCGTAAACAGGCGGCGCACGAGATCGATGCCCTCGGTCATGCGCGGTGCGCGCTCCTTGCGGGGAATCTTGAAGGCCTCGAATTCCGGCGCCCGGTAGCCCTGCCCGACACCGAGGTCGAAGCGACCGTTGGACAGGATGTCGATGCTGGCGACGTCCTCGGCGAGGCGCACCGGGTTGTGAAAAGGCATCAGCAGCACGAAGGTTCCGATGCGGATGCGCTGGGTGCGGGCTGCAATCGCTGCGGCGACCGGCAAGGTGGCCGCGTTGTAGCCGTCCTCGACGAAGTGGTGCTCGGTGAGCCAGCAGTTGTCGAACCCGAGTTGCTCGGTTCGGACGACCAGGTCGAGCTGCGACTGATAGAACTCCGGGAACGGCTTGCGCCAGGGCTCCGGATTACGAAAGTCGAACATCATGCCCATCTTCATCGCGTGTCCTCCTTCGTTTGGCACCGAGAGTGGAACGCCCGTCGCGGGCGCCCGCTCGCCTGCTCCTCGCAGGACACCTTAGGCCCGGTGCCGCCATTGGCAAAATTCGATAGCGCAATTTCTGGTATTGATGGCGGCAATTCCTCGGCTCGGCCTGGTGGTGGCTCCGAGTCGCGTGCGAAGACCTTCGTTTCCTGCATGCGCCTCGATGCGATAGACGGTCCGCGTATCGGTTCCGAACCACGGCAACTACCCAGTCATCCGTATGCGCAATACCTTGCGGCGGCTCGACATCAATCTGCTCGTGACGCTCGACGCGCTGCTGGCGGAGCACAACGTCACGCGCGCGGCGGAGCGGCTGCATCTGTCGCAGCCTTCGGTGAGCATCCAGCTCGCCAAGCTCAGGGAAGCCTTGGGAGACCCGCTGCTGATTGCCGGGCCTCGGGGCATGCGGCCGACGGCGCGAGCCGAGGAACTTCGCGAGCCGCTGAGCCAGGCGCTCGACGCGATGGAGCGCGCGGTCGCACCCGCTGCCGCGTTCGATCCGGCCAAGGCCTCGCAAACTTGGCGCGTGGCCGCGAGCGGCTACAGCGAGACCACCATTCTGCATCCGGCACTACCGACGCTTCGCGACGCCGCACCGGGCTGCCGGCTGGCCGTCGTGCAGATGGTCCCCACGCGCCTCGCGCACGAGCTCGAAGAAGGCCGGATCGACCTGGCGTTCCAGTCGGGCGACGATTCCCCGTCAGGTCTACGGAAGCGCTATCTGTTCCACGAAACCTGGGCGCTGGTCGGGCGCAAGGGCCATCCCGGTCTCGCGCGAAAGCCGAGCCTCACCCAGTTCTGCAAGCTCGATCACGCCATCGTGTCGCTGAACGGTGGCGAGTTCCAAGGCATCACGGACCGCGCGCTGGCCAAGCGCGGACGGTCGCGGCGCGTGGTGCTCTCCGTTCCCCATTTCCTGTTCCTGAAGAACGTGCTGGCCACGACGGACCTGGTCGCCGTCATCCCGACCCGCCTGGCGCGCTCGGACGACAACCTGAAGGTCGTCGAGCCGCCGCTGCCCTTGCCGAAGATCGAGGTCCTGATGGTCTGGCACGAGCGCTCCCGCCGCGACCCGGCCCACCGGTGGTTGCGTGAACACATCGCGGCATCGGCAACGGCCTGAGTTTCCCGCGCCGCCGACGACCCGCGGCGGCGCCCTCGAAAGGAGGTGTCCGAACCCGCACCGCGTCATCAAGCGCCGAGGCGCGGACCGCCCGGGGACGCAGGCATCCTGCGGATCGCGCTCCAGCTGCTGAGGCGATTCAAGACGGTTCGCCGACGACGGGAAGCGCGCCTCGCGAGATCTTCTGCGCCTGCTCGAACGTCAGGCCCAGGCCATGGAGCAGAACGGCCGCTGCACGCTCCGGAAGATGACCGGCATCGAGCTGGAAGCGCTTGAAGGTTTCCGGCCGCGCGTCGACCTCGAGCTGTGCGGAGATGGCGCCCAGCACGCCCGAACCCAGTGCCACGAAACTCATCAAGGGATCCGGCGTCTTGAACCGCCCCTTGGCGAGCCCGGCCTGGATGTCTCGCAGCAGGCGCGCACCGAGCCCCCGATCCATGACCTGGGCGGACATGCCTTCACGGACCAGGAAGCGGCCCCAGAGCGGATCGCGCCGCGCCCTGAGCACGGTGTGGCGCACACACACCGAGATTTTCTCGGCGGGATCCGTCACGGTCGCCGTCAGCGCGTCGAGCGCATCGCCGAACTCCTCGAAGACCTGGTCGAGCACGGCGCCGTAGATCGCCTCCTTCGACTCGAAGTGGTTGTAGAAGGAGCCGATGCCGACATCGGCCTCCTCGGTGATCTCGTTGATGGTGACGCCGTCCGAGCCCTGCTCGGCCATCAAACGGAACGCCGCTTCCAGCAGTTTTTCCCGGGTTTCCCGCCGCCGGCGGGCCCCCCGCGGTTCGCGCGCGGCTACGGGCCGCACCTCCGGTGCAGGGGCGGCTGCGGCTTTCTTAGCGGACGGACGGTTCATGGACGCTGATGAATGAAAGACGCCGTCAGTGTAGATCATTTTTTCTATATTGAATATTTCTTCATTTCGGAATATCGTCTCATTCATCGCACGTCGTAGCGCCCGCCCGAGGAAATCCCATGAGCTTCGCCGTCACCCCCACTCGCCGGCTGACCAACGAAGAAATCCAGCGCTATCGCGACGACGGCGTCGTGATGATCAAGGGCGCCATCGATCCGAACTGGCTGAAGCTCATCGAAGCCGGCGTCGACAAGGCGCGTGCCGACCTTTCGGTGCAGGGCCGCTTCATGTCGCGCAAGACCCAGGGCTACCAGATGGACACCTTCCTCTGGAAACACGTCGACGAGATTCGTGACGCCATCTACTTCGGCCCGTTCGCGCATTGGGCCAGGCAGCTGATGGGCTCCGAGGAAGTTCGCTTCTTCTACGATCAGATGTTCGTGAAGGAACCGGGCGCCAACGCCCCCACGCCCTGGCACCAGGACCTCTCGTTCTGGCCGATCCGCGGGGAACAGATCACCTCCTTCTGGATCCCGCTGGACCCGGTCACGCGCGAGAGCAGCGGCCTGATGTACGTGCGCGGCTCCCACAAGTGGCGCCAGCGTTTCAAGGCGATCTCGCCGGACTACGTGGCGGTGATCATCGACGACCGGATGGACGACGTGCCGGACATCAACGCCAACCCGGAGCAGTACGAGCTGCTGGACTGGGAGATGGAACCGGGCGACATCCTGATGTTCCACCCGCTCACGCTGCACGGCAGCTACGGCAACAGCCACCGCAAGCGCCGCCGTCGCGCGCTGGCCCTGCGCTGGACCGGCGACGACGTCGTCTGGGCACCCACCTCCAAGCGCATGCCCGTGCACTTTCCGCATACCTCGAAGATCGGCGGCGGACTCAGCGGGGCGGCGTTTCCACGCATCCTGCCCGAGCCGATCGCCGCCGAGCGCGAAGCTCGCCGGCGCCCGGAGTCGCCGAATTCGATGCAGTTGCTCGGTACCGGCTGGAACAACCTCGTCGCGGCGACGCGGCTGAAGCTCCGCTCCAAGCCGATGCGCTTGCAACAAACCTGGTCGACGCCGCAACCCGCGGGAAGCGTGTCCGATCCGACGGCGCCGCGCTGAATCCGCCGGTTTCCCCGATTCCGGATATCGCCATGACCGAATTACTCACTGCCCAGCCGGCTCGTCACCCCAGCCCGACGGCGAAAGCCAATGCGCTCACGCACCTGGTATTCGAGCGCCCGGATCTCGCGAAGGCCGAGTATTTCCTCACCGACTTCGGACTCGAAGTCGCGCAGCGAAACGACCAGCACCTCTACCTGCGCGGCACGGCCTCGCGTCCGTACTGCTACCGCGTGCACCGGGGATCGAAGGCGCGCTTCGTCGGCATGGGCTTCTCGGTCGCCACGCGACACGAGCTCGATGCCCTCGCCCGTCTCCCCGGTGCCAGCGCGATCACCACCGCCGCTCATCCGGGCGGAGGCTCGGTCGTGAGCTTGAAGGACCCGTCTGGTTTCACGGTCGAAATCCTTCACGGCCAGGCCACGGTGGAAGAACTGCCGCTACGTGGACCGATTCATTTCAACCACGTCGGCGCCGCGCCGAGAGTCAACGCCACGCAGCGCCCGCCTGCGCAGCCGCCCGAGATCATCCGCCTGGGCCACTGCGTGATCGAAGTGGCGGACTACCAGGCCAGCAGCGCCTGGTACACGCAACACCTTGGGCTGATTCCGAGCGACGTGCAGGTGCTGCCGGACGGCTCGCCCGCGGTCTGCTTCTTCCGGCTGGACCTCGGCGACACACCGGCTGATCACCACACGCTCGCGATGGCGCAGGGCTTCATGGCGACCTACAGCCACAGCGCCTTCGAGGTCGTCGATGCGGATGCCGTCGGCATGGGGCAGCGCGTACTGCGCGAAAAAGGCTGGAGACACGCCTGGGGCATCGGCCGGCACATCCTCGGCAGCCAGATCTTCGATTACTGGAACGACCCCTGGGGCGCCAAGCACGAGCACTACTGCGACGGCGACCTGTTCACGGCGGATCATCCGACGGGCATTCACCCGGTCAGCCGCGACGCGATGTCGCAATGGGGCCCGCCGATGCCGGCGAGCTTCACCAAACCCAGGCTCACGCCGTCGGCCATCGCCGCGCTGATGCACAACCTGCGCCGCAGCCCGGACTTGTCGATGAAGAAGCTCGTCACGCTCGCCAAGCTGTTCGGGTGAAACCGCGCCGCTCTCTTTCGTCCTCGCCGGACCGGACCCGGCGCCGCGTGCTCCTGGCCATCGTCGCGGGATGGAGCGCCCCCCATCTTCCCGCCCCCGCCGCATCCGCAAGACCTCTTTCCACGCTCCCGAAACCCCGCACACCGGAACCTCTCATGTCGATCAACATCGCCCGCTTTCAGCATCAGGGCCGCACCCGTTGGGGCGTGGTCCGCGGCACGCAGCTCACGCCGATTCCCGGTGACTTTCCAACGACGGGCGACCTCGTGCGCGGAACCTCGATCGCCGAGCTGTCGAAGCTCACCGGCGAATCGATCGATCTCGGCGACGTCGAGCTGCTGTCGCCGGTGACGCGCAACCAGCAGTTCGTCTGCCAGGGCGCGAACTATCGCCAGCACATGATCGAGTCCGGCATGAACCCGGACGTGAAGCACTACAACATGATCTTCACCAAGGCACAGAGCTGCATCGTCGCGGCGCACAGCGACGTCATCAAGCCACGTGCCGTGCAGTTCCTCGACTACGAGATAGAGCTCGGCCTGATCCTGCGCAAGGCCATCGAAGGCCCGGTGAAAGTGACGGACGCGAACCTGCACGAGTTCGTCGCCGGCGCCGTCATCGTCAACGACTACTCGGCCCGCGACGTCCAGATTCCGCAGATGCAGTTCTACAAGGGCAAGTCCTTCCGAACCTTCGGGCCGGTCGGCCCCTGGCTGACCCTGCTCGACGCATCGAGCATCGCGGCGCTGAAGTCGCTGTCGCTCGAGCTGACGGTGAACGGCCAGACGCGCCAGGACGACAACACCTCGAACCTGGTCTACGGCCCCGCCGAAACGCTGACCGAACTCTCCGGGGTGCAGAACTTCGAAGCCGGCGATCTGCTGGCCACCGGCACCCCGGCCGGCTGCGCGCTGTCGGTGCCATCGCCAGCCAAGCAGAAGATCGGTGCGCTGCTGCCCGAGAAGAAGAAATGGGAAATCTTCTTCAAGGTGCAGTCCCGGCGCACGCAGTACCTGAAGGTGGGCGACGTCGTCGAGGCACGCATCCGCAACGTGGATGGCAGCGTCGATCTCGGCGTACAGCGCAACCGCATCGTCGCGGAGGCGTGATGAACACCGCATCCATCTCGCGCGTCGTCCTCATCACCGGGTGCTCCAGCGGGATCGGCTACGCCTTGGCGGAAGTCTTCCACGCCCGGGGCTGCATCACCTACGCCACGGCGCGCAAGCCCGAGACGCTAACCGCCCTGGCTTCGAAAGGCATCCGCACGCTCGCGCTCGACGTCACGTCGGCGGATTCCGTCCGCGACTGCGTGGCCGCCATCGAGAACCAGCACGGTGCGGTGGACGTGCTGGTGAACAACGCGGGCATCCCGGTGATGGGGCCGACGGCCGAGCTGTCGCTCGACGAACTGCGGCTGCAATGGGAGACCAACCTCACGGCACCGATCGCGATGGTGCAAGCCGTGGTCCCGGCAATGGCCCGCCGCGGCAGCGGCCGGATCGTCAACGTGGGAAGCGTCTCGGGACTGCTCACCACGCCCTTCGCCGGCCCTTACTGCGCGAGCAAGGCGGCGCTGCACAGTCTGAGCGACGCACTGCGCATGGAGCTCAAGCCGTTCGGCATCGAGGTCTTGATGGTCCAGCCCGGAGGCGTGCAGTCCAACTTCGGCGCCGGCGCCAAGGCCCAGACCGGGCGACACCAGTGGAAGCTGTACGAGCGCTTCTCTGCGGGCATCGCCAAGCGCGCCGGTGCTTCACAGGAACACGCGACGCCGACCATCGTGTTCGCAAGGGACTTCGTTCAGGCGGTGCTGGCCGGCAAGCCCGCCCCGATCATCCGCCTCGGCGCGGGGAGTACCGGTCTTCCGCTGCTCGCCCGCTTTCCGGTCCCCGTGAAGGACCGGCTGCTGATGAAGCGGTTCGGCCTGGCGCGTACGCGAGCGGACCTGCCATGAGCGCCAGGACCCGGACCGCAGTGGTCAGCGGCGGCTCCTCCGGCATCGGCAAGGCGATCGTCGCACGCCTGCATGCCGACGGATGGCGCGTGCACACCTGCGGCCGCGACGCCACGAAGCTCGCGGCACTCGAGCGCGAATTCCCCGGTGTGAAGACCGCGGTATGCGACGTCGCCGACCGGGCCGCGGTGCGAGCTTTCGCCGGCGTGGTCTCCCGCTTCTCGCCGTCCGTCGATCTGCTCGTGAGCAACGCGGGCGGCCTGCACGAAATCGACTTCACGCGCTCCCTCGACGGCGTCGATCTCGGCGCGGACCTGCGGATCAACGCCATCGGTGCCGTGCAGTTCATCGGTGAATTCCTGCCGGCCCTGCGGGCTGCCGGCGCCGGATCGATCTGCATCGTCAGCTCCGGCTACGCACTGGCGCCCGCCACGCGCGCGCCGCTGTACTCGGCGTCCAAGGCAGCGCTGCACAGCTTCGCCAAGTCACTGCGGCGTCAGCTCGCCCCGCTGAAGATCAGCGTGACCGAACTGCTGCCGCCGGTCGTCGATACTCCTTCGGTCGCGCACCGGAACGTTCCGAAGCTGCCGGCCGATCGCGTCGCCGACCTCGCGCTACGCGACACGCTCGCGGGCGTGCACGAGGTCCGTCCCGGCCAGGTCCGCTTCCTCCCGCTGCTGCTGCGCCTGTGGCCCTCGCTGGCCGAACGCATCGTGGGCAACTCGTAATTCGGTGCCGTCATGAATGCTGCTTCCCCGGAGGAATACGACGTCCTGATCGTGGGCTACGGCCCGGTCGGCGCCGCGCTGGCCGCGATGCTCGGCAGCCACGGCGTGCGCACGCTCGTCGTCGACAAGTCGCCCGACATCCTGATGGCGCCGCGCGCCATCGCACTGGACAACGAGGCGCTGCGCATCCTGCAGATGGCCGGCCTGCAGGACGACGCCTTCGACAAGATCGTCATTCCGCACGTGAAGATGCACTGTCCGTATTTGGGACAGTTCGGACACGTCAACACGACGGGCTCGATCGACGGACACTCCAAGCTCGTCACGTTCTACCAACCGGACCTCGAGAATGCCCTGCGCCGACGCGTGCAGGCGCACGCCAGCGTGACCGTCGCCACCGGCGTGGAGATGACCTCGTTCTCGCAGGACGCGACCGGCGTGCGTGCCCGACTGCTCGCGAACGGCGGTACGCCGAGCATCGTGTCTGCCCGCTATCTGGTCGGTGCCGACGGCGCCGGTTCGCGCGTGCGCAAGGCCATCGGCCAGGACTTCACCGGGCAGACGTATGCCGAGGACTGGCTGATCGTCGATGCGAAGAACGTCCCGGAGAACATCGATCACGTCGAGTTCATCTGCGATCACCGCCGCCCCACGCCCCACATGGTGGCGCCGGGCGGCCGCACGCGATGGGAGTTCATGCTGCGACCCGGCGAGACACGCGAGGAGATGGAGAAGGACGAAACCCTCGCCGAGCTGCTGAAGCCCTGGGCCAAGGCCGGCGACATCGAGATCGAACGCAAGGCGGTCTACCGCTTCCACGCGCGCTCCTGCACGCGATACCACCAGGGACGCGTGTTCCTCGTCGGCGACGCGGCCCACATCACACCGCCGTTCGTGGGCCAGGGTCTCGTCGCCGGCCTGCGCGACGCCGCGAACCTGTCGTGGAAACTGGCCTGGGTGCTGCAGGGCCGCGCCAACGCGTCGATCCTCGACAGCTACGACCGCGAGCGGCGACCGCATGCCACGCAGATGATCCGGCTCGCGAAGTGGATGGGAAAGCTGGTCATGCCGCGCAACCGCATCATGGCCATGCTCGTGCACGGCACGATGGCCTTGCTTCGGAAGATCCCGGCCCTGCGCGCCTACACCGACGAGCTCGGCATCAAGCCGAAGAACGAGTTCCCCGAAGGCCTGTTCGTAAGGGGGCGCGCACGCCTGAAGCGAGGCGGCCAGCTTCCGCAAGGGCGCATCCGCCGCGCAGAGGGCGTCGTCGCGCGCAGCGACGACGCGCTGGAAGGATTCTCGCTGCTCGGCCTCGGCCAGGATCCGGCAGCCCATCTGTCGGCAGCCACGCGCGAAGCCTGGGCACGGCATGGCGGCAGCGTCGTCCACCTCGGGGTGGACGATGATCTCGACGCTTGCCTGGTGGCGAAGACCGGCGCGCGCGGCTGGTGTGTCGTGGTCCGCCCCGATCGCGTGGTCCTGCACGACGGTCCGGTGGCCGACGCCGACCGGCTCGTTCGCGAGTCGCTCGCGCTCATCGAGTCGGCTTGATCGCTTGCACGCCGGGTAGCGCAGGACCGGACGCGGGACATCCTGGCGCAGGTCCCCGCCGTGGCAGTCGCGCTGACGTGGTAGGGCAACACACGGATCATCGGCGGTATGCCGCGCCCGCGAGCGTTGTTCAGGCGCTGCCGCGCGCCACCTCGTTCGCGGCGCGTTCGGCCGACTCGATCGCCCCGTCGATATAGCCACCCCAGCGCGTCGCCGATTCCGTGCCCGCCCAGTGAACGCGACCACAGGGCGTGCGCAGCGCGGGTCCGCAGGTGATCAAGGTTCCCGGAGCGGTGATGCCGGCATATCCACCCAGGCTCCAGGGCTCCGAGATCCAGTCCTTGTCGACATAGCCGATGGGCGTGGCCGCCTGGGGACCGAAGTAACGCTGCAGCGACTGCACGCCCGCGTCGCGACGCGTCGCCTCGCTCCTGCCGGCGAACTCACGGCTATGGCCGCCGTCGAAGAAGCCCACCAGAAACCCATGCGGGCTGTGCGGGGGTGTCGCGTCGGCGACGGGCCCCCAAGGCCCCCGGTCGCTGATGACTTCTCCGGACCAGCCCTGCTCGCGCCAGAACGGACGCTCGTAGGCGACCAGCGCCTTGATCACCGATCCCATCGGCATCTTCGCCTGCAGCTGCATGCGGGCCGGCGGCAGCGACGGCCTGAAATCGATGCGCGCCGCCAGCGCGGGGGCCAGCGCGACGATCACGCGCGAGGCGCGGACCTCGCCCCGCGCATGCCGGATCACGACGCCGGATTCGGATTGCTCGATGGCGTGGACGGGCGCATCGAGCATCAGCGTGCCGGAAGGCAGCCGTTCCGCCAGCCGTGTCGCGATCTGGAAGGCACCGCCGTGCACCTTGAAGCGCTGCGCGCCGTCGCCGCGCACCTCGACCTGCGTCTCCAGCGACCCCGCCCCCGCGGCGTAACCCAGCAGGCAGAGCATCGACAGTTCGTGCGGCTCGCAGGTGCAGAGCGCGCGCGTGACGATCTCGATCAGTCTGCGACCACCGCGCGTGTACATCGTTTCTTTCATCCACTCGGCGACCGTCATCCGGTCCCAGCGTGCGGCCTCGGGAGCGGCCCACGGCGCCGCCGGATCGATGCGCTGCGCCGCCTGGGTGATCCGGCGCATCGCCAGTCCCGCGTCGATCAAGCCCCACGGCGACATCGACGGCACCGTGCCGCGGTAACTGCGCAAGCGGCCGTCGATCTCGACCAGCCGCCGGCCCTCGGCATATTGCTCGTAGAGCTCGAGGCCGAGTTCCTGGCACAGCCCCACGGCGCGGGTCTGCCCCGAGCCCAGCCACTGGCCGCCCAGGTCCACCGCTTCGCCGCACAGGACGCCGCCGACGGTCCGGCCGCCGACGCGATCCCGCGCTTCGAGCACGCGCACGCGAACACCACGCTCACTCAGCTGCTGCGCGGCGCGCAGACCGCTGACGCCGGCGCCGACGATGCAGACGTCGATCGCTTCTGCGGTACTCACGGCATGGGCCTTGGCAGCCGACCCGCGTGGGCGCTCGTCCGGCGAGATGTCATCATGGCTTTCCTATTAACGTATACGCGTACATTATATTCACATGAAGCGACCCGATGCCAGGTCCCGCGGTCGTCCGCGCCAGGCGGAGAACGACGAACAGGAAATGCGGCGACGCATCGTCGCCGTCGCGCGCAAGCTGTTTCTCCGGGACGGCGTCGAAGCGGTTTCGATGCGCAACCTCGCCAGCGAGGTCGGCTGTTCCCCGATGTGGCTGTACCGCTACTTCAGCAGCAAGCAGGAGCTTCTGTGGAAGATCTGGGACGTTTTTCTCGGCGAGCTGTTCGCACGCCTGGAAAAGATCGTGGCCGCGACACCGCGTGCACGCTTGGAGCTGCTGGCGTTCGCGTACGTCGACTACTGGCTGGAAAACGCCGACCGCTTCGTCATCGTGTTCCTGCAGAAGGATCTCGTGCCCGATGCGACCCGGAACTATCTCGAATCCTCTGCGCTGATCGAGCGCTTCGATCTCTTCGAGCGGGTCGTCCGAGACGCACAGGCGCAGGGTGATCTCCAGGCGGCCGACGCGACTGCCATCGCCCGGGGCCTGGCCTGCGTGCTTCAGGGCCTGGTCGTGAACTTCGTCACCCTTCCGGAATACCCCTGGGGCGACACGGACTCGCTGAGCCGCCTGACGATCCGCGGCTACCTTGCGGGAATGTCGTCGAAGCCGGTCGCGGCGGATCCCGCCGCGAAGAAGCCACCGCGAAAGAAATGATCCCTTCGCAACCCCGCTCTTCCGCGCGCCAGCACAGCGGTGCCGGCCACGAGCTTCAAGCCACCTTCGGCTTGCCGTTGAAAACCGCCAACTGCGCTTCGAACGCACGCCGGTACGCGGGACGCGCTTCGCCGCGTGCGACGTAATCTGCCAGATTCGGAAACTCGTCCAGCAGACCGGACGCCCTCAGTCGAAGCAGCACCGACACCATCATCAGATCGCCCGCACAGAACGCGCCCTCGAGCCACTCGGCATCCCCGAGGCGCTCCGAAAGCTGCTTCAGACGATGGCGGATCCGGTCTTCGACCAGCGGGAGACGTTCCTTGCTCCAGGGCTTGTCGCCCTCCAGCAGCCGCACGGTCACCAGTTCGAGAATCGGCGGCTCCACGGAGTTGAGCGCCGCGAACATCCATGCGACGGCCCGCGACCGCGCGTCGACGTGGTCCGGCAACAGGCCCGCGTGGCGTTGCGCGATGTGCAGGACGATTGCCCCGGTCTCGAACAGCGCGAGGTCACCCTCTTCGTAGGTCGGGATCTGGCCGAAAGGATGGAGCGCCAGGTGAGCGGGTTCCTTCATGCCACGGAACGAGACGAGGCGAACTTCGTAGGCCTGGCCGACCTCCTCGAGCGCCCAGCGGACGCGCGTATCGCGCGCCAGGCCCTTGCCTCCATCCGGAGAGCGTTCGAAAGCGGTGATCGTGATGGTCATCTGGAAGTGGCAGGCGTCGTGTGTTCAGGCGGATGCATGGGCGTCGATCGAAAACCCTTCGTAGCCGGCGTCCGCGGCGGCGTCGATCTCCCGGAAATACTTCGGCGCCCCCCCGAAGTAGAACAAGGGTCCTGTAGCCTTGCCCGGAATGTTAGCGCCCACGTAGTAGGAGCCGACCTTCTCGGAGCCGGGCAGCAAGGTCGCGTTGAAGAGTTGGAGCAGGCGCTGGTTCCAGCGCTCCATCGTTCCTGGCCTGGGCTCGATCCGGTTCTTCCCGCCTGCACGCAGATATTCCAGCGTCCGGCCGATCCATTGCGCCTTGTGCTCGATCAGCACCGGAAAATTGAGGATCGGCGAGTGCGGTCCCGCCAGGATGAACAGGTTCGGATAGCCCTCGACCCCCAGTCCCAGATACGTCTGCGCGCCCGACGCCCATTCTTCGCTCAGGCGGCGCCCGCCGCGACCGCGGATCGCCATGTTCGTCAACGCGCCGGTTCCCGCATCGAAGCCGAGCGCGAAGATCAGCATGTCGAGCGGGTGTTCGGTGCCATCCGCGAGCCGCACGCCACGCGCGGTGATCTCGTCGACCGGATTGTTCCGGATGGACACCAGTTCCACGTTCCTGCGGTTGTAGGTCTCGTAGTAGTGATGCCCGAGCGGAATGCGCTTGGCGCCGATCGGGTGATCCTTCGGGCACAGCAATTCGGCGGTGGCGGGATCGTCGACGATGGTGCGGATCTTGTTGCGGACGAACTCGGCCGCCACAGCGTTGGAGCGCGAATCGGCGGTCAGATCGTCGAGCGTCTCGAAGATGAACCGGAACCCGCCGCGTTCCCATCCCGCCTCGAGAATCCGCTGATGCTCCTCGGGCGTGACGTCGTCGATCTTGCGTCCCGAGCGCTCGATCGGGAACGCGAAGACCTGCTTGCGGCACAGCTTCCAGATCTCGTCGTAGTGCGCCTTGATCGCGGCCCGCTGGTGCGCTTCGAGCAGGTGATTGCGGCTCGGGATCACGTACGTCGGCGTGCGCTGGAACACCGTGAGGTGTCCCGCCGTGTGCGCCACTTCGGGAATGATCTGCACAGCCGTGGCGCCCGTCCCGACGACCCCGACCCGCTTGCCCGCGAAGGACACGGGCCGATGAGGCCAGCGCTGGCTGTGATAGACCTCGCCGCCGAAACGCTCGATTCCGCGGAACGGCGCGTCGTAGGGCACCGAGAAGTTTCCGGTCGCCGAGACCAGATAGGTGCTGCGCATCTGCCGGCCATCCTGCGTGGCGAGTTGCCAGCGGTTCGACGCCTCGTCGTATTCGGCAGCGACGACGCGCGTGTCGAGCTCGATGTCCTTGCGCAGATCGAAGCGGTCGGCGACATGCCGCAGGTAGGCGTGCACGTCCTGCTGCGAAGGAAACCGTGCCGGCCAGTCCCATTCCTGCTGCAGCTTCTGGTCGAAGGAGAAGCAGTACACCCAGGCTTCGCTGTCGGTGCGAGCACCCGGATACCGATTCCAGAACCAGGTTCCGCCAACGTCGGAGCCGGCCTCGAGAACATGAACCGAGAACCCTCGGCCGCGCAGTTCGTGCAGCAGACGCAGACCGCCGAAGCCCGCTCCGATCACGAGCACGTCGTATTCGGGAACCGCAGACGGGTCCGAAGCAGAAATATGGCCCACCTTTCTCTCCCCCGTACTTGTATCGACCTGCCGATTCACGACACGGACGTTTAGTGGTTCGCCCCCATTTTGTACGTCATTTGCACGACGGTACGCTCCAGGGGCGGGCACCACACGACGCATCGCTCGACCGACGACGAATCGAGGAGGAACCGTGAACGACTACATTCCGAGTGTCCTGATGGTCATG
>CAZXXM010000002.1:0-42052 GCA_964644715.1 uncultured Salinisphaerales bacterium | reverse complement strand
TGAGTATCCGCAGGACAATTACCTGAACAACGGCTACAGCCTGAAGTCGTGGCTGCTGACGATTGATCACAAGCGGATCGCGATTCTTTACCTGATCAGCATCACGATTTTCTTCATCCTGGGCGGCTTCGTCACCCTGTCCGCCGCCTGCGCGATCGCCGTGCGGTTCTCGGCCGAGCACAAGACGCGCGAGCAGGCGCTGTACGAAAAAGCGATCGCGGAACGGGCGGCGATGACCGCCTGACGGGGCCCACGCTCGATCGTCGGGTCCGATCCCACATAAAGAATCACCTCTAGGAGCCACCAACATGAAGTTGGTCGTCATTGGTAACGGCATGGTCGGGCACAAGCTGCTCGAACAGATCGCCGATCAGCCCGATCTGGACGTCACCGTCCTGTGCGAGGAGCCGCGGCCGGCGTACGACCGCGTGCACCTCTCCGAATTCTTCAGCGGCAAGACCGCGGAGGACCTGTCGCTGGTCGAGCCCGGCTTCTTCGATCGGCCCGGGCTGGACCTGAAGCTCAACACGAAGGCCGTCGGCATCGATCGGGCGGCCAAGCTCGTGAAGCTGGCCGACGGCTCGATGGTTCCCTACGACAAGCTCGTACTCGCGACCGGCTCGTATCCCTTCGTGCCGCCGGTGCCGGGGCGGGAGCGACCGGGCTGCCTGGTCTACCGGACGATCGAGGACCTCGAGGCGATGCGCGAGTGGGGCGCCAGGTCGAAGGTGGGCGTGGTCGTCGGCGGCGGACTGCTGGGCCTGGAGTGCGCCAAGGCGCTCAAGGACATGGGCCTGAACACCCACGTCGTCGAATTCGCGCCGCGCCTGATGACGGTGCAGGTCGACGACATGGGCGGCCGCCTGCTGCGCCGCAAGATCGAGGCGCTCGGTGTCACGGTTCACACGCAGAAGAACACGAGCGAGATCGTCGAAGGGTCGGGCCTGGGCGTCGGCGGCCGCCACAAGATGCTGTTCGCCGACGGCGGAGCGCTCGAGACCGACATGATCGTGTTCTCCGCCGGCATCCGTCCGCGCGACGAACTCGCGCGCTCGGGCGGCATCACGATGGGCGAGCGCGGCGGCATCCGGATCGACAACCATTGCCGCACGTCGGATCCGGACATCTACGCGATCGGCGAATGCGCGCTGTGGGGCGGCAAGATCTTCGGACTCGTCGCGCCCGGCTACGACATGGCGCGCGTGGTGGCTGCGCAACTCAAGACCCTCTCCCTCGGGGAGAGGGTGGCGGCGCAGCCGCCGGGTGAGGGAGTGTCTGCTTCCGCATCCGACTCTCCCTCATCCCCGGCCCTTCTCCCTGCGGGAGAGGGGAGCGCGGCGCTGCAGTTCCTCGGCGCCGACATGAGCACCAAGCTCAAGCTGCTGGGCGTGGACGTGGCCAGCATCGGCGATGCGCAGGGTGCGACGCCGGGCAGCCTCAACTACCTGTTCAGCGACGAGGTCGCCGGTCACTACAAGAAGCTGGTGGTCAGCGCCGACAACAAGACCCTGCTCGGCGCAGTGCTGGTCGGCGAGGCCAACGACTACGGTTCGCTGCTGCAGCTCGCCCTGAATGCGATACCGCTGCCTGCGCATCCGGAGGAACTGATCCTGCCGGCGCGCGAGGGCGGATCCAAGACCGGTATGGGCGTGAACCTGCTGCCCGACGCGGCGATGATCTGTTCGTGCAACAACGTCACCAAGGGTGCGCTGTGCGGCGCCATCGCGGAAGGATCGACGACGATCGCCGCGCTGAAAAAGTGCACGAAGGCGGCGACCAGTTGCGGCGGCTGCGGGCCGCTGGTCAAGCAGGTGCTCGATGCCGAGCTGAAGAAGGCCGGCGTCACCGTGCTCAATCACCTGTGTGAACACTTCGCGCACTCGCGCCAGGAGATGTTCCACCTGGTCAAGGTCGGTCAGCTGAAGACCTTCGACGCGGTGCTGCTGGCACACGGCAAGGGCCGCGGATGCGACATCTGCAAGCCGGCGATCGGCAGCATCCTGGCCAGCGCCTGGAACGAGCACGTGCTCAAGCCCAAGCACCAGAGCGTGCAGGACACCAACGACTACTATCTCGCCAACCTGCAGAAGGACGGCACCTATTCCGTCGTGCCACGCATCCCGGGTGGCGAGATCACACCGGAAAAGTTGATCGTCATCGGCCGTGTCGCGCAGCGCTTCGGCCTGTACACGAAGATCACCGGCGGCCAGCGCATCGACCTGTTCGGCGCGCGCGTCGAGCAGCTACCGCTGATCTGGAAGGACTTGGTGGACGCCGGTTTTGAATCCGGCCACGCCTACGGCAAGGCGCTGCGCACCGTGAAGTCCTGCGTCGGCAGCACCTGGTGCCGCTACGGCGTGCAGGACTCGGTGCACATGGCGATCCGCATCGAGGAGCGGTATCGCGGCCTGCGTTCGCCGCACAAGATCAAGATGGCGGTGTCGGGCTGCACGCGCGAATGCGCCGAGGCGCAGAGCAAGGACGTGGGCGTCATCGCCACCGAGAAGGGATGGAACCTGTACGTGGGTGGCAACGGCGGCATGAAGCCGCGGCATGCCGACCTGCTGGCCACCGACGTCGACGACCAGACGCTGGTCCGGTACATCGACCGCTTCCTGATGCTCTACATCCGCACCGGTGATCGCCTGCAGCGGACGTCGACGTGGATGGACAACATCGAAGGTGGCCTGGAGTACGTCAAGAAGGCCGTTCTCGAAGACTCGCTCGGTATCGCCGCCGAACTCGAGGCAGAAATGCAGAAGCTCGTGGATACCTACGAATGCGAGTGGAAAAAGGCGATCAACACGCCGGAGACGCTCAAGCGATTCCGCCACTTCGTGAACTCCCAGGAGCCGGACCGGAACATCCAGTTCGTCGACGAGCGCGGCCAGATCCGTCCGCTGAGCAAGCTGGAGAAGAAGCCGGAGCCGGTGTCGTGACGCAGGCACCGCGCTGGACCTACGTGTGCCGCGTGGCCGACATCGTTCCGAACACCGGCGTCTGCGCCAAGGTCGGGACGAGCCAGGTCGCGGTGTTCCGCCTGGTATCGCCGTCCGGTGAAGAGGAAGGCGTCTACGCGATCGACAACTACGAGCCGCGATCCGCCGCCAACGTGCTGTCGCGCGGCATCGTTGGCGATTCGTCCGGCGAGATCGTCGTGGCCTCGCCGGTCTACAAAAATCATTTCTGCCTGAAGACCGGGCGCTGTCTCGAGGACGAAAGCTGGTCCGTGCGTCCCTACGAGGTCTGTGTTTCGGAGGATGGGCTGATCCTCGTCAGAGAGCCATGAGCCCGGCCCGCCAACGACTGGTCGTCGTCGGCAATGGCATGGCCGGGATGCGCACGGTCGAGGAGTTGTTGAAGCTCGACACGCAGCGCTTCGAGATCACGGTGTTCGGCTCCGAGCCGCACGGCAACTACAACCGCATCCTGCTGTCACCGGTGCTGGCGGGCGAGAAGAAGCTCGCCGACATCATGCTCAACACGCGCGAGTGGTACGCGCAGAACGGCATCGCGCTGCACGCCGGCGATCCGGTGACGGCCGTCGATCGTACGCGGCGCGTCGTGAAGTCGCAGAGCGGTCTCGAAGTGGGCTACGACCGGCTGTTGCTCGCGACCGGCTCCAGGCCTTTCGTCATCCCGGTGCCGGGCCACCAGCTGCCGGGCGTGATCTCGTTTCGCGACATCCAGGACGTCGAACAGATGCTGGCCGCGGCGCGCGATTACAAGCGCGCGGTCGTCATCGGCGGCGGACTGCTCGGGCTCGAGGCGGCCAACGGGCTGCTGCGGCAGGGCATGGAGGTGACTGTCGTTCACGTGACGGATACGCTGATGGAGCGCCAGCTCGACAAGCCGGCCGCGCGGCTGCTGTGCAGCGCTCTCGAGCAGCGCGGCATGCGCTTCCTGCTGCAGGCCAACACCGAATCGATCCTCGGCGACGGTCGCGTCACTGGCATCCGTTTCAAGGACGGCACCGAGCTCGACGCGGACCTGATCGTGATGGCGGTCGGCGTGCGTCCGAACTTCGAGCTCGCCAAGAGCGCAGGACTTCACTGCGAGCGTGCGATCGTCGTCGACGACACCTTGCAGAGCCTCTCGGATCCGCGCGTCTACGCGGTCGGCGAATGCGTGCAGCATCGCAAGGCCGTCTATGGACTGGTGGCGCCGCTGTGGGAGCAGGCCAAGGTCTGCGCTGCCCATCTCGCCGGGCTGGGTCACCAGCGCTATCCGGGATCGGTGACGTCGACCAAGCTCAAGGTCACCGGCATCGACCTGTTCTCGGCGGGCGATTTCATCGGCGGTGCGGACAGCGAGGACCTGTTGTTCCGCGATCCGCGGCGCGGTGTCTACAAGCGCCTGGTGCTGAAGGATTCGCGCGTGATCGGCGCCGTGCTGTACGGCGAGGTCAAGGACGGCCCCTGGTATTTCGAGCTGATGCAGAAGCGCGTCGACATCGCGCCGTTTCGCTCGCGGCTGCTGTTTGGCCGCGCGTACTGCGAGCCGGCGGGCAACGCGGGGCAGGCGGCGTGATGGACGGCGCGGCACCGCCGGCGTCCACGGTCGTCAAGACGACCTGCCCCTACTGCGGGACCGGTTGCGGCGTCGACGTGCGGGTGCAGGGCGGGGTGGTGGACGTCGCGGGCGACGCCTCGCACCCAACCAATGCCGGCCGACTGTGCGTGAAGGGCTCGGCGCTCGGCGATACCGTGGGTCCGCAGGGGCGGCTGCTGTACCCGGCCATGCGCGAGGCCGGCACCGACGCGAGCGCCGGCCTGCAGCGCGTGTCCTGGGACGAAGCCCTGGATCGCGTCGCCGACGGTTTTCAGAAGATCATCCGCGAGCACGGACCGAACGCGGTGGCGTGGTACGTGTCCGGCCAGCTGCTCACCGAGGACTATTACGTCGCCAACAAGCTGGCGAAGGGTTTCGTCGGCACCGCGAACATCGACACCAATTCGCGGCTGTGCATGTCCTCGGCGGTGGCGGGCCACAAGCGGGCTTTCGGCGAGGACATCGTGCCGGTGTCGTACGACGACCTCGAGCGTGCCGACCTCGTCGTGCTGGTCGGGTCCAACACCGCGTGGTGCCACCCGATCCTGTTCCAGCGCATCGTCAAGGAGAAGGAGCGGCGGCCGGAGATGAAGCTGGTCGTCATCGACCCGCGGCGCACCGCGACGACCGAGATGGCGGATCTGCATCTGCCCTTGCGGCCGGGGACCGACGTCTGGCTGTTCAACGGGCTGCTGTCCTTCCTGCATCGGCACGGCGTCGTCGACACCGCGTTCGTCGACGACCACACCAACGGACTGGCGCGTGCGATGGCCATTGCCGACAACACCGCCGGCGACCTGCGCTCGGTCGCGGCGCAGTGCAAGGTCCAGGAGAGTGCCCTGACCGAGTTCTACCGGTTGTTCGCGCGCACCGACAAGGTCATCACGGCCTTCTCCATGGGCGTGAACCAGTCCAGCGCCGGCACCGACAAGGTCAACGCGATCATCAACTGCCACCTGCTGAGCGGACGCATTGGAAAGCCGGGCGCGGGACCGTTCTCGATCACCGGGCAGCCCAATGCGATGGGAGGGCGCGAGGTCGGTGGATTGTCGAACATGCTCGCAGCGCACATGGACATCGAGAACCCGCGTCACCGAAGCCTGGTGCGCGAGTTCTGGCGGAGCCCTACGATCGCCGACAAGGCCGGGCTCAAGGCGGTCGATCTGTTCGACGCCATCCACGAGGGCAAGGTGAAGGCCGTCTGGATCATGGCCACCAACCCGGTCGTCAGCATGCCGGAAGCCGACAAGATCAAGCGCGCGCTGTCGCGCTGCGAGCTGGTCGTGGTGTCCGACGTGATGGCGCAGACCGACACGACCGCGTTCGCCCACGTCGTGTTGCCCGCGCAGGGCTGGGGCGAGAAGAGCGGTACCGTCACCAATTCGGAACGCTGCATCTCGCGGCTGCGATCCTTTCTGCCGCCGATGGGCGAGGCGCGTCCCGACTGGTGGGCGTTGTCGGAAGTGGCGCGGCGCTGGGGTTACGCGGAGCATTTCGCATACACCGGCGCGCACGAGATCTTCGACGAGCATTGCCGGCTGACGGCGCATGGGAACTGCAGAGAAGCCGGGAATCCGGAATCCGGAATCGGGAATCGCGAAAGCGATGCGGGGGTGTTGAGATATCTGAATCTGTCAGGGCTCGTCGGCATGGACAAAGATGCTTACGACGGCTTGCAGCCGATCCGCTGGCCCGTGCTGGCGGTCCCCGATTCCGCATTCCCCGTCGCCGTCTTTTCGGACGGCCGCTTCTACACGCCGGATCGGCGCGCGCGTTTCGTGCCGACCACCCCGCACATGCCGGGACGTCCGGTCGACGAGGACTATCCGCTGCTCCTGAACACCGGGCGCGTGCGCGACCACTGGCACACGATGACGCGCACCGGCCTGTCGCCTCGTCTGGCCTCGCACGTCGCCGAGCCGTTCGTGGACCTGCATCCGCAGGACGCCTTGCTCTGCGGTGTGCGCGAGGACCAGCTCGCGCGAATCAGCTCGCGCTGGGGCAGTTGCGTGGCGCGCGTGCGCCTGTCCGGCGAGATGCCGCGCAAGAGCGTGTTCGTGCCGATTCACTGGAACGCGCAGTTCGCCTCGGATGGCCGCGTGGGATCGCTGGTGAATCCGGTCGTGGACCCGGTGTCGGGCGAACCCGAGTTCAAGCACACGCCGGTTCGCGTCGAGCCTTTCACGGTGGCTTGGCACGGCTTCGCGCTGAGTCGCGGCGACCTGCCGATGACCGACACCGCATGGTGGACGCGCATCACCGGCAGCGGGTTCACGCGCTACGAGATGGCCGGGCGCGGAAAGGACGGCGAGTGGTCGCAGCGGGCCCGCGCCGCGCTGGGGGTGACCGATCCGGAGGCCGACTGGCTCGAGTACGAGGATCGGACCGCGGGCGTGTATCGCGGCGCGCTGATCGCCGACGATCGCATCGCCGCCTGCCTGTTCGTATCGCCGCGGCCGGACCTGCCGTCGCGCGCCTGGCTGTCGGGCCTGTTCGCCAAGGATCGTCTCGAGGACGTGGATCGCATGGGCCTGCTGGTCGGCGAGCCGTTCGAGCGAGGCGAAGACACCGGCGTCACCGTGTGCTCGTGTTTCGGCGTCGGCCGCAAGACGATCGAGCGTGCGATTCGCGGCGGCTGTCATACGCCCAAGACGCTCGGCGAGGAGCTCAAGTGCGGCACCAACTGTGGTTCCTGCGTGCCGGAACTGAAGTCGATCATTTCGCAGACGCTGGTGCCGGGCTGACCCCCGGCAGGTGGGCTCAGGCGAGCCCGCGCGCCGCCTTGATCAGGTCGTAGGCCGCGGTGATGTCGCGGGTCCGTTCCTCAGCCATCTCCAGCATGCTGTCCGGCATTCCGCGCGCCGCCAGCTTGTCCGGGTGATGTTCGCTCATCAGGCGGCGATAGGCTTTCTTGAGATCGGCGTCGTTGACCTGGGTGTCGACGCCCATCACCGCGTAGGCATCGTCCAGCTTGTCCTGCGACGCGTTGTGGTGGATGCGCAGACTCGCTTCCAGCCGCTGCAACTCGGCTTCCGGCAAGCCCAGTCCCCGTGCGATGCGCAGAAACAGGCGGTGTTCCTCGGAACTGATTTTTCCATCGGCCGCCAGCGCCGCGAGCTGCACCTGCAGGAACATCTCGACCAGCGGCCGCTGCCCGCGGCAGGCCTTCGCGAACGTCGAGACCTCGGCGTCCAGATCGAAGCCCGGTGCCTTGCCGCGATTGAACGCGGCGCGTGCCGCGGCCCTGCCTTCGGTGGAAAGACGCAGGCGCGCGAACAAGGCCTCGGCGACGCGGATCTCGTCCTCGGAGACGTGGCCGTCGGCCTTGCACACCGCCCCCATGACCGCGAAGGTCGAACCCAGGAAGCGCGTCTGCACGGCGTGGGCCAGCGTCTTGCGCAGGAGCAGACCCAGCCCGTAACCCACCAGGGCCCCCCAGAACAGACCCGACCATCCCCCCGCGATCGATCCGATGATCGCGCCCAGCCACACGAAGATATTCATCACGCCATCTTATCCGGGGAGGTCTCCCGCGAGCCGGTGACGGCGTGTCGTCCGAAGGTTGTGGTCCAGTTGACGGATCGTGCGCGACGGACTGCGGTCTCGCCCCGTAGCCCGGACGCAGTCCGGGGTTGCGCTTCGTTTTGCGACGAGACCCCCGGACTTCGTCCGCGCCACTCCTGTCGGGCTCCCATGTCGACGAGGTTCTGGATTGCTGCCCTGTGAACGCGGTTGATATGGTCCGAGCATGTTGCCGCTGGCCGTCCACACTCCGCTGCCGCCGCCCGCCTGCAGCGCCGGCATCTTGGCCGGCGGCGCCGGTACCCGCTTCGGCGGACAGGACAAGGGCTGGATCGAATGGCGCGGGCGGCCGCTGATCGAATGGACGCTCGAAGCGGTACGGCCGCAAGCGCGGGAGGTGCTGGTGTCCGCCAACCGCAACGTCGACCGCTACCGTGCGCTCGGCGTGACGGTGGTCAGCGACCCCTGCACCGGCCAGGAGCGTTTCGACGGCCCGCTGGCCGGCCTGCTGAGCCTGCTGGAAGCGGCGCGCCAGGACTGGCTGCTGTGCGTGCCCTGCGACGCGGTGCAGGTGCCGGCCGATCTTGCGCAACGGTTCGCTGCGGCCGCGAGCGCGGGGCAGGCCGACATCGCGGTGCTGGCCGACGGGCAGGGCCTGCATCCCACGTTCTGCTTCGTGCGCACCGCGCTGGCCGCGGATGCCCGGCGCTGCTTCGAAGACGGCGAGAGGGCGCCCCGGCGCTGGTTCGAACGCCATCGCATCGCGCGCCTCGAAGCGCCAGCGCCGATCAATCTGAATACCCCCGAGGGCCTGCGCGCGTTAGAGTTGCGGCCGTGAATCAGCCTCTCGTCCATCCTCCGAAATTCGGCACGCTGCGCGATGCGCGCGGACGCCACAAGCGCAAGCTGCGGCTGTCGCTGACCGACCGGTGCAACCTGCAGTGCCTGTACTGCATGCCCGAGCATCCGAAGTGGTTGCCGCGCGATCAGATCCTGCGGCGCGACGAGTTGGTGCGGCTGGTCCGGCTGTTCGTCACCGAGCTGGGCATCCGTGAAATCCGGCTCACCGGCGGCGAGCCGCTGCTGCGGCGCGACGTCGTCGACATCGTCGCCGAGCTCGACTCGCTGCGCGCGCTGGGCCTGGAGCGCATCGCGATGACCAGCAACGCCGTACGGCTGGAACCGGTGGCGCGGGCCCTGAAGGACGCTGGCCTCGACGATCTGAACGTCAGCATCGACAGCATCACGCCCGAGCGCTTCCATGCGATGACGCGCGGGCAGGTGGCGCCGGTGCTGCGAGGCATTTCGGCGGCACGCGAGGCGGGTATCCAGGTCAAGCTCAACAGCGTCGTGATCCGCGGCTACAACGAGGACGAGGTGCTGCCGCTGGTGCGCTGGGCCTACGCGGAGAAGCTCTCGCTGCGCTTCATCGAGTTCATGCCGCTGGACGGGCGCGGCTTCTGGACGCAGGAGAAGGTGATCCGCCAGGACGAGATCCTGGGCCAGGTCGCCGGCGAATTCTCGGTGCGGGCGCTGCCGCGCACCGCCGAGCCAGCCGAGTACTTCGTGCTCGTACCCCGCGACGGCGAGGGCGAGTTCCGGCTGGGCGTCATCCCGACGATCTCGCGACCGTTCTGCTCGACCTGCGATCGCGTGCGGCTGTCGGCCATCGGAGAGCTGTATTCCTGTCTCTTCTCGGAGAAGGGGCGGGACCTGAAGACGCCGCTGCGTGCCGGCGAGGACGACGCGGTGCTGACGCAGGCGATCCGCGACCACGTCTGGCACAAGGAAGCCGGCTACGCGGCGCGGCCGCAGGGCTACGTCGAGCGCGCGGTGACGATGCATCGTCTGGGCGGCTAGGGCAGGACGGGTATGCGCATCGAAGTGAGTTTCTGGGGCGTCATGCGCCGGCTCGCCGGAGCCGAGCGCCGTGTGCTGGAGATCCACGAAGGGGCCGACGTGGAGAGCCTGGTGGCGGCGATCGACGGCGGCGCCGCGATGGCCCGCGAACTCGAGCGCTGCGCGTTCGCGATCGGCACGACGCTGGTCGCGCGCAGTCATCTGCTCAGCGAGGGCGACGAGGTCGCCGTGTTGCCGCCGGTCAGTGGCGGCTGAGGATCACGATCCGGACCATGGGACAGCAGCCCCCCGAACTCCTCGTGTCGCGCGTGCAGTCGGGCGCGCTGTCGCTGGACCTCTTGTTGTCGGATACCGAGCGCGACGACTGCGGCGCGCTTGCGATGTTCGCCGGCACCGTGCGCAATCACCACGAAGGCCGCGCGGTCAGCGGGCTCGAGTACACCTCGCACGTGCCGCTGGCCGAGCGGATCATCGAAGAGATCGAGGCCGAGACGCGCGAGCGTTTCGGCGTGCCGGTCTGCCGCGTGCAGCATCGCATCGGATATCTCGGCATCGGCGAGACCGCGATCATCGCGGTCGTGCGTTCCGCGCATCGCGCCGAGGCTTTCGCGGCGCTGCGCCACGCGGTCGACGCCACCAAGGCGCGCGCGCCGATCTGGAAGGAAGAGTTCTATCCCGATGGATCGAGCAGTTTCGTGCAGGGCTGTTGCATCGCGCCCGATGCGTGACGTCGTCCGGGCTACGAGTTGGATCGAGAAATGAAACCGAATGCGTGACATCAGCCTCAAGCCCACCACGCTGCGTACCGCGCGTGCCGCGGGCTTCGTGAAACTTCCGCCCGAGGCCCTGGCCCGGGTCGTCGAAGGCAGCGTGCAAAAAGGCGACGTGCGCGAGGCGGCGCGCATCGCCGGCCTGATGGCGATCAAGCGCACGCCCGACCTCTTGCCGCATTGCCATCCCATCGGCGTGCTGCGCGCCGAAGTCAAGGCGACGATCGCGGAGGACGGCATCAACCTCGAGTCCGAGGTCGAGACGGTGTCGGCCACCGGCGTCGAGATGGAGGCGCTGACGGCGGTCTCAGTTGCCGCGCTCACCGTCTACGACATGCTCAAGGCGCACGCGAGCGCCGAGCAGATGAAGATCGGCAACATCCACCTGGTCCAGAAGAAGGGCGGCAAGTCGCAGTACGCGCGCAAGGCGCGCGGCATGAAGGCCGCGGTGCTGGTGATGTCGGACACGGTGGCCGCCGGCAAGAAGCCGGATACGGCCGGCGCCTCGGTGCGCGACCGCCTGGCCGAGGCCGGCTTCGAGATCGCCGCGTTCGAAGTGATGCCGGACGATCGCGAACAGATCCGGTCGCGCGTCGAGCATTTCGTCGCCGCCAGGATCGACTGCGTGATCACCGTCGGCGGCACCGGCCTGGGACCGCGTGATTTCACGGTCGACGTCGTCGAGCCGCTGCTGACGACGCCGCTGCCGGGCTTCATGGAAGCCGCGCGCAGCTTCGGCCAGTCGCGGACCCCGTACGCGATGCTGTCGCGCGGCGTCGCGGGCCTGGTCGGGAGCAGCTTCGTCGCCACCTTTCCGGGTTCGCGACGCGGTGCGGAGGAGACACTGGCCGCGGTGCTGCCGGGCCTGATCCACCTGCTCGACGTCTGCCGCACGCTGCGCCCCCACGAAGGCGGATACGAGTGAGCCACCTGAGCATCGAGGCGGCGTTCGCTGCGCTCGACGAGGCTGTCACCGTCCTGCCGGTCGTGCGCCTGCCGCTCGGCCAGGCGCTCAACCGCGTGACGGTCGAGCCGCTGTCCGCGCAGTGCGATCTGCCGCCGTTCGACCAGAGCGCGATGGACGGCTACGCGCTACGCGCGGCCGACGCGTCGCAACCGCCGGCACGCCTGCCGCTGTCGGCGACCGTCGCGGCCGGGCCGCACGACACGCTGCCGGTCCTGCCCGCGGGACATGCCTGCCGCATCTACACCGGCGGCCTGATTCCGCAGGGCGCCGATGCCGTGGTGCGGCAGGAGTGGACGGAGCGCGAAGGCCAGATCGTCGTCATCCAGCGGCCCACGCCAGCCGGGCAGGACATCCGTCGTCAAGGCGAAGAACTGCGTCGCGGCACCGGGTTGATCGAGTCGGGGCGGCGGCTCAATGCCGGGCACATCGCGATGCTGGCGATGGCCGGCGTCGCCCAAGCCGCCGTGCGCCGTGCGCCGCGCATCCGCGTGCTGGTCAGCGGCGACGAGGTCGTCGATGCCGGCCGCGCGCTCAGGCCGGGCGAGGTCTACAACGCCAACGGCCCGCTGATCCAGGCGTGGCTGAGACAGGCCGGATATGACGACGTCGGCGTCGCCACGGTGGGCGATACCGAGGCGGCCGTGCGCGACGCACTGCGGTGGGCCTTCGAACATGCGGACCTGGTGCTGACCACGGGCGGTGTCTCGGTGGGCGACAAGGACCTGATCGCGCCGGAGGCCGAGAAACTCGGTGCCCGGCGCGTACTGTGGAAGGTGGCGCAGAAGCCGGGCAAGCCGCTGTACGTGGCGCGTCATGGCGCGGCTTTGCTGATGGGTCTTCCAGGGAATCCCGCGTCCGTGCTGGTGAATCTCGCCACCTTCGTACGCCGTGCCCTTGATCGTCTCGAAGCTGCGGCAGTCGTTGCTCCGCGCTTGCAGGCCGGTGTGCTGGCGGGTGCGATCAAGGCCGACGCCGAGCGCGAATCCTGGGTCCGGGTGCGCATCGACGTGGATGCCCAGGGCGTGACGCGCCTGCTGCCGCAGACCCACCAGGCCTCGCACATGCTCAGCAATCTTTCGGCGGCCGATGCGCTGGCCTGGATTCCGGCCCGCGATGAGCCCATTCCGGCCGGCGACACCGTCCGATGGCTGAATCTGGGCCTGTAGAACCGCCTTCCCGCCGCGTCGCGCAGGCGGCGTTCACCGTGCTCGATGGACTCGGCAAGATCTGGAATTCGCCGAACACGCTCGTCGGCCTGGTGGTCGGCGGACTGGGACTGTGGTTCGGCGGTCGAGTGGGCATCGGGCACAACGCCGTCGAGTTCCGCGACAGCCCGCTGATGGATCGTTTCGCGCCTTGCGGCGCGATCACGATCGGCAACGTGATCGTCTACGGCAGCCGCGCGTACGGCCTGGCGGAGCACGAGCGCGTGCACACCTTGCAAGGGCAGTTCGCCGGTCCGGCGTATTTGCCACTCCATGCGTTAGGGATGGCCTTGTCGCTGCTCAGCTATCCGCTACCGCTGCTGCGACGATCCGGATGCAGTCCCTTCCACGGGCGGCTGAACTTCATGGAAGGACCGCCCACCCGCGACTGTCTGTACCCAGGCCGCAGGCCGTAGCGTAGCCCGGACGCAGTCCGGGGTTCTCCTCGAGTCGCGAGCGCAGCCCCGGACTTCGTCCGCGCTACGGTGGGGTTACAGATCGATCGGAAGTTCCAGGTACTCGCGATAGATGAAGTCGCGATGGTCCATCAGGATCTTCGACGTCGCGTTCTTCACGACCGGGTCGGCGTTCGTGTAGACGTCGCGGAACATGTCCGGCATCGGGCACTGGTCGTTCGGCAGCGGTTGGAGCATCGCCGCGACGCAGGCCCAGTAGATGTCCAGTGCCGAGAGCGAGGTGCCGATGAGGAAGCGGCTGCCTCGTGCGTGCTGGGCTTCGAGACGCTTCGTGAACCGGTCGAGAATCTCGGCGCAGCGATGCGGCGCGGCCGCGCCGGCTTCGTCGCTGTACCAGTACTTCTTGCCGAGCGCACCGTAGATGGCCCGCGTCTGCTCGTCGCGATCCGGCCGCGTGAAATCGCGGACCATGATGTGACGGCGATTCCACGTGAAGCCGTTTTCGCCGGCCAGTTCGTTGGCCAGGCCGAACATCAGCACGCGATCGTCCCAGTCTTCGGGAATCAGGCGGGGTGTCGGTGCCAGGCGCTCGAACAGGAACAGCTGCTCGATCCACGTCGAACGCGGCGGCTCGTCGTTCCAGCAGGCGACCGGCGCGGTCGTCTGCGCCGTCCAGCGCAGCAGGTCGGGATTCGGGCCCAGGATGTCCTGGCGCGCCTTCACGTATTTCAGCTTCTTGACGTGCAGGATGCCCTTCGCTGCTTCGCTGAAAGGGCCGGGCACCGTGGGCGTCAGCACCACGCGCAGTCCCGGCATCTTGATGGCGTCGGCAACCTCGACGTAGTGGGCCATGCGGAGTCCTCGGCGCGGTCGTTTAGTTCTTGGGCGGCGCGATACCGGTCAGCGAGGTCCGTGCGGATATCTCGATCCAGTTGCCGTCGGGATCCTTGACGAAGCCGTACCGGGCGACGTTGCCGAAGCTGACCGCCTCGCGCGCGATGCGTCCTCCGCGGGCGACGATGTCGGCCATCGACTGGTCGGCGTCGAAGATCTGCACCGTCAGGTAGCGGTAGCCCGGCGCGATGAAATCCTCGGTCTCGGTTCCGCCCGCGCCTTGCTCGACGAACAGCAGCGTGTCGCCACAACGCGCGGTGTGATTGTCCACGCGATCGAACTCCATCGCCTGCGTGTAGAACGCCATCATCCGCGCGACGTCCGGCGTGCGCACCGTGATGCCGATGCGCGTCACGCCGTCCGTTCCCGGCGGCACCGTGCGAACGACGCCGCCGTCGGGATGACGGCCTTCCCAGGCCGGGTGCCCGGCGCGGGCGATCGTGAGCCCGACGTAGCCGGTGGGCGGCAACGGCGGAAGATCGTCGGACCAGTGGTTCACCTTGACCACCGAGTTGTGCGCGTCGAAGCGATGCTGGACCCAGCCCTTCCTCAGCTCGAGTTCGTGATCCAGCCGAAGGCCGACGTTCCCGCCCCAGAATTCGCGGTGCTTGCCGATCTGGCGCGTGAACAGTCCGATGTCGAGATGCGGCTTGGCGAGTTTCATCGCGGACACCTCAATCGGGCAGCGCGTCGAGCGCGTGGTTGTCGAGCGCCTGCAATGCGCCGCCGAGCGCCATGTGCATCAGCATCTTGTCGCCACGCTCGGTGCGTTTGACGATCAAGGTGGCGGCGATCGCGACCGCGATCACCGCGAAGCTGTAGTGCGCGTAGTCCCGCATCAGGTGATCGAAGCTGTAGTCCTTGACGCCTTGCGAGAGCAGGTCTTCGTGGTAGCCCTTCAGCAGGTCGCGCTCGTGGGCCTTGCGCGTTTCGCGATCGAAGATGCCGCCCAGGAAATAGGCCACGTCCATGCCGGTTCCCAGGAAGTTGCTGGTCTGCCAGTCGACGACACAGATGCGATCGTTGGGTCCGCGGAACAGCATGTTGTCGGGCCGGAAGTCGCAGTGCGAGAACGTCTTCGGGAAGTCGCGCGGGCGGTTCCAGTACGCGTGGTTCTTCACGTACTTGTCGCCGACCAGCCGGAACTCGGGCGTCAGGTAGTCGGTGTAATGCTTCTTGACGTGGTCCCAGGAGCGCTCGATTAGCTCGGTGGTGTAGAAGCCCTGCGCGCCCTCGGGCACGTACAGCCACGGCTGGGCCATCAATTCCTTGTCGTTCCAGAATGCGGCGTGCAGCAGCGCCGCTTCCTTGAGCGCCTTGCGCGCATCCTCCAGCGTGCAGCCCTTGAACTGGTCGCCCTGCTTGGCGGGCGCCATGTCTTCGAACAGCAGGGTGAAGTCGTTGGCCTTGTCGATCTCGGCCACGTAGACCGACGGCGTGCGGATCTTCGCGCGGTGCGCCAGCTCCCGGTAGAACATGACCTCTGAGCGGTAGAAGCCCATCGTCTTGCCGGACTCCGCCGCCGTCGCGTTGGCCGACGGGAATTTTCCGACCAGCGATTTCGGCGCATCCGGCGGCGGCGTGCCCTGGTACTGGAGCATGAACCGGCGGGTTTCCCCGAGCTGCCCGGTTCCGACCTGCTCCATGTTCAGGCTCGCGACGGTTGCGTCGATGCCGCGACCGTGAAGCGCCTGCGTCATCCACTCGGGCGTCACCTGCTCGGGCGTGACGATGGCGATGCTCTGCGGCATTTTCGGTTCTCCTCCGGGGCGGATGCGGTCAGGCGGCTTTCTTGGACTTGGTCCACTCCACCGCCGACGGCTCGGGCAGCGGGCAGGTTTCGCTGACCAGCTGCGTCACCTTGAGAATGCGGCCCAGTCCCAGCGCCATCGCGCTCCACATCAGCAGTTCGGTGATCTGCTCGTCCGTGAAATGCTTCTTGAGGTCCGCGAAATGCTCGGGCGTGACCGCGTGATGATTGTTGCCGAACTCGGTGGCGAAGCGCACCACGGCGCGTTCCTTCTCGCTCAGCGTCTTCGAATCCACGCCCGGGATCGCCGTGATGTCCTTCTCGCTGACCTCGTCGGTATAGCGCACGGCCTGGCAGAGCTGGCAGTGCGTGCCCTGTGCGATGGCGAGGCGCGCGAGTTCGGTGATGCGCGGGCCCAGCTTGTTGTCGAACCAAATGGAGAAGTAATACGGGAAGAAAGTCTCGCAGTGCTTCGGGATATTGCCGAGCAGGCCGATGTACTCCCGGAAATGCGGCAGGAAGGCGGGGTCAACCTTCGGATACAGGTCGTCGGCGATGTTGCGAAGGTGGGGCGTGAGATCCTCGTGAGCGACGGTTCCGACCAGCATGACGTTCTCCTCGGGTTCAGGTTCGGGTACCGGGATGCTAGTCAGCCTCAGGTGCCTGGAATTGGCCTGGACTGACATGAAACTGGGCCAGGCCGGACCCCGGGGCACACCCGGATTCAGTGTTCGGCATTACAGCGCCCATAATCGAGACACAAAGGACCAGGAGGAGACCCCATGGCCCCGTCCGCATCGGCATTGGTCGATCGCTGGAACGACCAGGATGCTTGGAGCACCGCGCGTGTGGCGCCGCACAAGCAGTTCGACTGCTGGCGGGATTTCGTCGTCGACGCGCACATGCACTGGGCGATCAAGCCGGTCCGCTGCGATCATTTTCCGGCCTTCATCCGGCAGGGCCGCTTCGACGGCTTTCGCGTAACCCACCTGACGTCGCTGCTCGGCGGCATCGTCGGGACGCGCGGCACCCGCGAGATCGCGCAGGACACCGAGGCGCTCTACAACCTGATCTACATCGCCGACGGTTCGATCGAGCTGGCCATCGGCGGAGAGGCCATCCCGCTGACACAGGGCATGTTCGCGCTGTGGGACACCACGCGGCCGATGACCTTCACGACGGGCGAGAACCTGCGACAGGTCACGTTCGCCGTGCCGCAGGCGCAGTTGCGGCGCGTACTGCCGCGGGCCGACGACTACGTGGGCTGCAAGCTCGAGGCGAGCGCCGGGGTGAGCCGCCTGTTCATCGATCACCTGCTGTCGCTGGACGACAGTTTCGGCGCGCTGCCGCGCAATACCGCCGGCCACGTGCTCAATGCGACGATGGAACTGTTGGCCGCGACGCTCACCGCCAAGGTCTCGCTGTCCGAGCAGGGCGGCTCGTCGACCTTGCTGCGCCAGATCGTCGATTACACGCTGCGTCGCCTCGACCAGCCGGAGCTGAGCACGCGTCAGATCGCGGCCGCCAATGGCATCAGCGAGCGGCATCTGCACCGCCTGTTCGAGCCACTGCAGGTCACGCCGGCGGTCTGGATCCGTCAGCAGCGGCTGGAGCGCTGCCGGCGCGAGCTGCGCGATTCGATGCAGCTGAGCATCACGGACATCGCCTATCGCTGGGGTTTCCGCGATTCGGGGACGTTCAGCAAGATCTTCCGGCGCGAGTTCGGGGTGTGTCCGCGGCAGTTGCGGGCTGGGCGTGGTGGCGTGGGCTGATCAAAAAATTCAGCGCAAAGGCGCAAAGAGAAAATAAAGAACGCAAAGGAATCTGTTTTGATGCGTTCGATCTTCAGTCCGAACGTGCGACCAGCATCGTCTGATCGCGTCCGCGTTTCTCTTTGCGCCTTTGCGTTGAATGCTTCCGAGTCTGGCGCGAGCCAACGTCAATCCGACCGTCGAGCTACCCGGTTTGCGAGACGCGAAAAGTCTTCCGCCGACAACCGTTCGGCACGTTCACGCGGATCGATGCCGGCCGCGGCGAAATCTTCCGGTGTGACCATCGCGCGCAGGCTGTTGCCGAGCTGCTTGCGCCGTTGGCCGAAGGCGGCGGCCACGACCCGGTCGAACAGGTTCCCATCGAGGATCTCGAACGCCGGTGGTCGCGGCACCAATCGCACGATGGCCGAATCGACCTGCGGCGGCGGGTTGAACGCGCCGGGGCCGACGTCGAACAGGTGCGTCACCTCGGCACGCGCAGCCAGCGCGACCGACAGCCGCCCATAGGCGTCTTCGCCGGCACCGGCCGCCATGCGGTCGACGACTTCCTTCTGCAGCATGAACAGCATGTCTTTCACCGCGTGCGCCTGTTCCAGGAAATGGAACAGCAGCGGCGTCGAAATGTTGTACGGCAGGTTGCCGACCAGGCGCAGCTTCTCGCCGGGACGTGCGAGCGCGGCGAAGTCGAATTCGAGCGCATCACCCATGTGAATCGTCAGCGCCGCCGACTGGTTGCAGGCGGCACGCAGCGGCTCGATGACGTCGCGATCGATCTCGACCACCTCGAGCGCACCAGTACGCGCCAGCAGCGGGGCCGTCAGCGCGCCGCGGCCGGGTCCGATCTCGACGATGCGATCGCCGGGCTTCGGATCGAGCGCATTCAGGATGCGCGCGATGACGCGGCCGTCGTGCAGGAAGTGCTGCCCGAAGCGCTTCTTCGCGAGTGTGCCTTCGCCCGACGACGAACCACGGCTCATCCGCTTCCCATTCCACTGGCGGCGAACCGCATCTGGCACAGGTGGATGGCGAGATCGATCGCGGCCTGCAGGCTGCCTTCGTCGGCCTTGCCGGTCCCGGCGAGGTCGAGCGCGGTGCCGTGATCGACCGAGGTGCGCACGATCGGCAGGCCCAGGGTGACGTTGACCGCTTCGCCGAAGCCGGCGTGCTTGAGCACCGGCAGGCCCTGGTCGTGGTACATCGCCAGCACCGCGTCGGCGTCGGCCAGCCGCGACGGGACGAACAGCGTGTCCGCTGGCAGCGGCCCGATCAGGTCCATGCCATTGCCGCGCAGGTCTTCGATCACCGGCTCGATGACGTCGATCTCCTCGCGCCCCAGGTGTCCGCCTTCGCCCGCGTGAGGATTCAGGCCGCAGACGAGGATGCGCGGCCTGGCGCAGCCGAATTTGTCGCGCAGGTCCTCGTGCAGCACCCGCAGCGTGCTGGTCAGCCGGCGCTTGGTGATGGCCTTGGGCACCGACGACAGTGGCAGGTGCGTGGTGACCAGCGCGACGCGCAGCAGGTTGGCGACCAGCATCATCACCGGCGTGCGCACGCGCAGCAGGTCGGCCAGGAACTCGGTGTGGCCGCTGAACGCGAAGCCGGCATCGTTGATGACGCTCTTCTGCACCGGGCCGGTGACCAGGGCCTGCGCGTCGCCGCTGCGGCAGGTCGTGACCGCCAGGCGCAGCGTGTCCAGCACGTAGGCCGCGTTGGCCGGGTCCAGCTTGCCGGGCTCGCAGGGAGCGGCCATCGCTACCGGCAGCACGTTCAGAAAACCGGCCTCGTTGGCCTCGGCGGGAGCCGACAGGTCGGCCTCTTCGAGCGCGATCGGCAGGCCCAGTTCGAGCGCGCGCGCGCGCAGCAGCTGCGGATCGCAGACGGCGACGAGTTCGGCGTTCCAGGATTCCTGCGCCAGGCGCAGGATCAGATCGGGACCGATACCGGCGGGCTCGCCGGGCGTGATCAGGATCCGGGGGATCAAATTCGGGCCCGTGGAGCGGCCGGCGACGAGAGCAGGGATCTCAGGACGTCTTCTGCTCCGCCGTCTTGTCGTCCGGCTCGTCGATCTTCTCGACCTTGCCGTCCGGACCGCGGAACTCGACGTAGGCCTCGGCGCGCAGGCGACGCAGCCAGGTTTCGTATTCGTCCGCCGCCTTGCGGTTCTGGATGGCGCCGCGGGCGCGGGCGCGCTGCGATTCCACGGTGATGTCGCGCGTGCGGCGCTCGAGCACCTGCGGGATGTGCCAGCCGAACTGCGTGCGGACCGGCTCGCCGAGCTCGTCGATCTTGAGCGCGTCGAGAGCGGCCTGGAATTCCTTGACGAACACGCCCGGCGGCTGCCAGCCGAGATCGCCGCCGCCGCCCTTGGAACCGGTGTCGTCGGAGAACTCCGAGGCGAGCTTGGCGAAGTCCTCGCCCTTGGCCAGCCGGTCGTGCAGCTCGCGCGCCTGCAGGCGGGCCTGGTCTTCGGTCCGCAGCGCGTTGGCCTGGATCAGGATGTGCCGTGCGTGCGTCTCGTTGACGGTCTTGGCCTCGGAACCGATGCGGGTGTCGACCAGCTTGATGATGTGGTAACCGCCGGCCGTTTCGAGCACCGGGCTGGACTCGCCGTTCTTCAGCTTGCGCGCCGACTGCAGGAACAGCAGCGGCAGCGCGTCGCCCTTGCGCCAGTCGAGATCGCCGCCCTGCAGCGCCTGCTGGCCGTCCGAATTGGCCGCGGCCAGCGCGGCGAAGTCTTCGCCCTTCTTGACCCGCGCAGCGAGTTCGTCGGCCTTCTTGTGCGCCTGCGTGCGCTGCTCGGGCGAGGCGCCATCGGGGATCGTGACCAGGATGTGCGAGAGGCGGTACTCGGTCTCGTCGGCTTCCGGCTGGTTGGCCAGGAACAGGTCGATGTCCTGGTCAGTGACGACGACGCGATTGTCGACCTCGCGCTGACGCAGGCGCGTGATCAGCACTTCGTCGCGGATTTGTTCGCGGATGGCCAGGTAGTCGCTGCCGTCGCTGCGCAGCGCCTCGGCGAACTGGGCGAGCGTCATCTTGTTCTGGCGAGCGATGCCGGTCAGCACTTCGTTGAGTTCGCGGTCGTCGACGCGGATTCCGGCCTGGCCGGCGCGCTGCGTCTGCACGCGCGTGAGCACCAGCTTGTCCAGCACCTGGGAGCGCAGCACCGCAGGGTCGGGCGGCGTGATGTCGCGCGCCTTCATCTGGGCGTTGGCCATTTCCAGCTCGCGGTCGACGTCGCTCTGCAGCAGCACCCCGTCGTTGATCACCGCGACGATGCGGTCGAGGACCTCGGCCCGCGCGGGAGCAACCGCCGAAGCGCAGAGCGCAAGAACGAGCAGGGCCAGGGAGCGAGGCGAGGACGACATAGGGGCGTTGACCGGGTTTCGAAGGCGCGAAGGGTATCACGCGACCGTCTTCGGACCGCTCCGGCGGCGCTAGGTTCGCGCGGCTTTTCCAGGCTCCGCGCGCCTCACTGCGGGCGCTCGCCGTCGATCTCGGAATCCGGCAGCAGGCTGCTTCCGCCGGCGCCGAAGCTGGCCAGCCCCTTGAGCTGCAGCTGCAGGTACACGCCGCTGTCGAAATCGCCGGTGGCGTCGCCGATGAAGCGGCGATAGGACACGCGCGCCGCCCAGCAGCAGGTGCCGTACTCGATGCCGGCGAAGTTCTCGCGGGACTCGCTGTCCTGCAGCGAGAAGCGGGTCCGCGCGGCGAATTTCCAGGCGCCGGCGATCGGGGTCAGGAAGCTCAGGTCCGCCTGTTCGAGGATGTCGCGGCGATAGCGGTAGGACAGGTCCAGCTGGCGCCGGCGGTCCGGCGCCCGGTAGCGAAAGCCCACCTGGGTGCGGTCGAATTCGCTCTCCTCGGGCGACCACTGGCCGGCCACGACCGCGCGCCAGGAGCGCGAGAGCCGGTAGTCGAACTGGGCGATGAACTCGGTGGCGCCGCGCTCGGGAGGCGGATCGTCCGGCAGGCCGACGCGAGGCGCCTCGATGCGGTAGAGCTGGCCGATCGACGCGCTCCAGCGGGACTCGCCGGTGTCCGGGTCGAGCTCGCGCAAGGTCGCGGCCCCGGCCACGTGACGGGCGTCGGCGAGCCGGTCTTCGCCCGAGAAGCGGTTGCGGGCGAACAGCTGCACGAAGTCGAAGTCCGGCTCGCCGGTATCGAACACCGGCAGGTCGTCCTGGTTGTCGTACGGCACATACAGCAGGAAGCCGCGCGGCGTCAGCGTCTGCAGGCGGCCCTTGTCGGTGACGCGCTCGAAGCGCAGGCCGGCCTCCGCGCTGACGATCGGCAGCGTGCGGCCCGGCGATCTGCGCTGGTCGGGGCCGGTTTCGGTCAGTTCGTAATGCGTATGGTGCAGGTCGACCTGGCCGGTCACGTACCAGGCCGCCGACTGCCGGTCGTACTGCACGTACGGGTCGAGCACGAAGCGGCCGCCTTCCACCGAGTTGTCGCGCGCGAAGTTGACGTACTCGGATTCGATGCCCACGCGCGTGTCGAACAGCGGCTGCGTGCGCGTACGGAACCGGATCTGCGGCAGGCGCTTGTACGGATCGTCGATGTCGGTGAGCGTGGTGGCGATCGGCTGGAAGTTCTGCACCAGCGCCGTGATCTGGTAGGAAGCCGGGGCCTGGTACGTGAGCCGCGCGGTCTGCTCGAGATGGGTGATCGAAGAGCTGGACAAGGTGCCGCCCAGGTCTTCGAAGTAGTTGCGATCGCTGGTCTCGGCGTAGGTGGCTTCCACCCCGAGCCGCTGGTTGATCAGGCTGTGGTGGTCGAAGCGGAACAGGCTGCGGTCCTCGCCGAACTTGCGATCGTCGAGGTACTCGTAGCGCGCGCTGCCTTCGCCCTTCTCCAGCAGGTAGCGGAAATCCACGCCCGACTGCACGCCGCGTTCGCTGAGGAAGCGCGGCGTGACCGTGGCGTCGTAGTTGGGCGCCAGGTTGACGTAGACGGGCCAGCGCACGTCGATGCCCGAGCCGCTCAGCTGTCCGATCGTCGGATAGAGCAGGCCGGTGCGGCGGCGGCTGTCGATCGGAAACTGGAAGTAGGGCAGGTAGATGATCGGCACGTCCATGAAACGCACCTTGGTGTTGCGTGCGGTGCCGAGTCCCTTGTCCTGGTCGAGACGGATGTCCGTGGCCTCCAGATACCAGGCATCGGAGCCCATCGCGCAGGTCGTGTACGAGGCGTCCGTGAGCCGTACCTCGCGCTCGGAGTTGACGTCGACGCGCTTGGCTTCTCCACGAGCCGAGCGGCTGGGCAAGGTGAATTCGGTGTCGAAGAACGAGCCGCTCTCGGCCTTGAGATCGAACTGCGCTTGCTGGCTCTTGATGATGACGCTGCTGTTGCGGAACAGCGATTCGGTCTTGACGGTCACCGTCTGCGTGGTGTCGTCGAAGTTCATCTGCTCGGCCGAGAACACCTTGTCGCCCTGGCGCACCGTCACGCCGCCGAGCAGGTCGGACAGCCCGCCCTTTTCGAGCAGGGCCTTGTCGGCGTTCAGCCGGATGCGGTCGTCGAAAACGACTTCCGGTTCGGCGTACGGGAACATCAGCTGCGCACAGCCGATCTCCTCCTTCGGTGCGGGGGCCTCGAGGTCCTCGGCCGTGGCGCTGACGCTGAGCAGGCACGCCAGCCATGCGCAGGGCGCGAAGCGATGGAATCCGGACGACACGAGGCGGGACGTGATGGAGTTCGGCGGGTTCTTGAGAAGGCGACGGACGCCTCGTGAGCGGAGCAGTATCTTTTTTGCTCGCGCAGGGCGCAATCGCTACGCTTCCTTCCGAGCCATCGATCCCTCTCTCGTGAACGATTCATCCCTGCAGCTGGACACCCGCGCCGCCGCTGCGCGCGACTGGGCGCTGTCCTGCCTGGGTTTGCGGGACGCCGGATTCGCGCCGGCCTCGGCCGACGCCAGCTTCCGCCGCTATTTCCGCGTCTCGCAGGCCGGATCGGATGCGACCTGGGTGGTGATGGACGCCCCGCCCGAGCGCGAGAACTGCGAGCCCTTCATCCGCATCGCCGAGCTGTTCGCCGGTGCCGGGCTGCACGTGCCGCGCATCCTGCACCGCGACCTGGAACGCGGGTTCCTGCTGCTCGACGACCTGGGACGCAAGACCTTTCTGCACGTCATCGACGAACACAACGCCGATGCGCTGTTCGAGGACGCCATCGCGGCGCTCGTGAAGTTGCAGGTCGCGTCGAAGCCGGACGTGCTGCCGCCGTACGATCGCGCCCGGCTGGCGCGCGAGCTGGCGCTATTCCCGGAATGGTTCGTCGAGCGTCACCTGTCGCGCCGCTTCGACGAGCACCAGCAGCGCATCTGGGACGCCGCCTGTGAACTGCTGATCGCCTCGGCGCTCGACCAGCCCTGCGTCTACGTGCACCGCGATTACATGCCGCGCAACCTGATGCAGTCGCAGCCCAATCCCGGCGTGCTGGACTTCCAGGACGCGGTCTACGGGCCGGTGACCTACGACGTGGTCTGCCTGTTCAAGGACGCGTTCCTGTCGTGGCCGTCCGACCGCATCGCCGGCTGGGTGGCCCGCTATCGCGAGCTCGCCGCGCTGGCGGGGCTCGCCCAGCCGAAAGACTTCCAGCGTGCATTCGACCTGATGGGCCTGCAGCGCCATCTGAAGGTGCTCGGCATCTTCGCGCGCATCCGCCACCGGGACGGCAAGCCACATTACCTGGAGGACGCGCCGCGGTTCGTGCGTTACGTGCGTGACGTGGCGGCCCGTCACACGGATCTCGCGCCGCTGCTGAGCCTGTTCGACCAGCTCGGGCTGCAGGCATGAGCGCAGCGGACGGCGCGGCGCCGAGCGCGATGATCCTGGCGGCCGGCCGCGGCGAGCGCATGCGGCCGCTGACTGATCACCTGCCCAAGCCGCTGATCAGCGTCGACGGCACGCCGATGATCGAGCACGTGGTGCGCCGGCTCGCGCGTGCGGGGGTCACGAAGCTGGTCGTGAACCTGGGGTACCGGGGGGCGCAGATCCGCGAGCACCTGGGGCAGGGCGAAGCCTTCGGCGTGCGGATCGCGTACTCGGACGAAGGCGATCCTCCGTTGGAGACGGGTGGCGGGGTCTTTCGTGCGCTCGGGCTGCTCGGCGACGCGCCGTTCCTGCTGGTCAACGCCGACGTGTACGCCGATTTCGATTTCGCGCCGCTGGCGAAGCGGGCCCTGGCGTTTCCGGAACGCGATCTTGCGCACCTGGTGCTCGTGCCGAATCCTGAACATCGACGCGAAGGCGACTTCGGACTGCAGGGGGACCGCGCCCGCAACGACGGCGATCCGCGATTGACGTTCAGCGGGATCTCGATCCTGCGGCCGGAACTGTTCGTCAACTGCGAAGACGGCCGTTTCCCGCTGGCGCCCTTGCTGCGGCAAGCGGCGGCCTGCGATCAGCTCGGCGGCGAACGCTTCGAAGGCGCCTGGTCCGACGTCGGCACGCCGCAGCGCCTGTCGGAGCTCGAATCCTCGTTGAGACAAGGCGGCCATCGGCCGCAGGAGTAGTCCGATGGTCAAGGTTCACAAGGCGGCAGACGGCAAGCTCAAGCAGACCATCGAGGTCGGCGGCAACGTGTTCGTTGCGGATGCATCTGTCGCCGCCGGAGGCGACGGCGCAGGGCCCGAGCCGCACGATCTGCTCGACGCGGCGCTCGGTGCCTGCACCGCGCTGACGGTCACGATGGTGGCGCGGCGCAAGCAGATGCCGCTCGAGGACGTGCGCGTCGAGGTGTCGCGCGACGAAGCGGGCGGCGTGTACAAGCTGTCCCGGCGCATCGAACTGGTCGGCGCACTCGATGCCACGCAGCGCGAGTACCTGCTCGGCATTGCCAACAAATGCCCGATCCACAAGGCGCTCAGCGGGCGCTTCGAAATTTCGACGGAGCTTTCCAACTGACCTTGCTCACCTTACGCGCGCTCGACCTGAGGTTGGGCACGACGGTCCTGCTGGAAAACGTCAATCTCGTCGTCGGTCGCGGTGAACGCGTCGCGATCCTCGGGCGCAACGGCACCGGAAAATCCACGCTGATGCGCGTCATCGAGGGTGAGGCCGTCGACGCGGGCGAGGTCGTGCGCGCGCAGAGCCTTCGCGTCGCGCGGCTGGTTCAGGACGTTCCAGCAACCCTGACGGGCACCGTGTTCGACGTGGTCGCCGCGGGGCTGGGCGAAGCCGGGCAGGTGCTCGCCCGCTACCAGCACCTGGTTGACGAGGATCCGGACAACATCCAGGAGATGGGGCGGCTGCAGACCCGCATCGAGGCGCTAGGCGGCTGGTCGCTGGACGCCAAGGTGCGCGAAGCGATCTCGCGGGTCGAGGCGGTGGAATCCGCCCGCTTCGAAACCTTGTCGGGCGGTCTGAAGCGGCGCGTGCTGCTGGCGCAGGCGCTGGTGCGCGAGCCCGACCTGATGTTGCTCGACGAGCCGACCAACCATCTGGACATCGATTCGATCGCCTGGCTGGAAGGCTTCCTGAAGAACTTCTCCGGCGCGATCCTGTTCGTGACCCACGATCGCGCCTTCCTGAAGAACCTGGCGACGCGCATCGTCGAACTCGATCGCGGGTCGCTGACCGACTGGCCCGGCGACTACGAGAATTTCCTGCGCCGCAAGGAAGAACGTGCGCACGCCGAGGCGCAGGAACGCAAGCTGTTCGACAAGCGACTCGCGCAGGAAGAGGCCTGGATCCGCCAGGGCATCGAGGCCCGTCGCACGCGCAACATGGGTCGCGTGCAGCGTCTGGTCGAGATGCGCGACCAGTTCGCTGCGCGGCGCAACGCGCCGGGCAAGGCGAACATGGAAATCGCGGAAGCAGAAAATTCCGGCAAGCGCGTCTGCGAAGTCAAGGCCATCTCCTACGAGATCGGCGGCCTGCAGCTCGTGCAGCGATTCTCCACGACGATCCTGCGCGGCGATCGCGTCGGCCTGATCGGCCGCAACGGCGTGGGCAAGACCACCTTGATCCGGTTGATGCTGGGACAGCTGGCGCCGACTTCGGGCGAGGTGAAGCTCGGCACCAACCTTCAGATCGCCTATTTCGATCAGCTTCGCGGCGGGCTGGACGAGAACGCGCCGGTGTTCGAGGCGCTGGGCGAGGGGCGTGATTTCGTCGAGGTCGCCGGCCAGCGCAAGCACGTGATGGGCTACCTGCAGGACTTCCTGTTCACGCCGGATCGCGCGCGCAGCCCGGTGCGCTCTCTGTCCGGCGGCGAGCGCAACCGCCTGCTGCTGGCGCGGTTGTTCGCCAAGCCCTCGAACCTGCTGGTGCTCGACGAGCCGACCAACGATCTGGACCTCGAAACGCTCGAACTGCTCGAGGAACTGTTGCTCGACTACGCCGGCACCGTACTGGTGGTCTCGCACGATCGCGCGTTCCTGGATGCCGTGGTCACGCGCAGTCTCGTGTTCGAAGGCGGTGGGCGCATCGCCGAGACCGTGGGCGGCTATACCGACTACCTGCGGCAGCGGCCGGCGAGTCCGGTCGCGGCGAAGAGCCCGGCGGCAACGAGCCGTCCGCCGTCCGCGACCGTTGTTTCGCCGCGTCCTGCGTCGCTGACCGGCAAGGAGCGGCGCGAACTCGACGAGTTGCCGGCGCGCATCGAAAAGCTCGAGGCCGAACAGGCCGCGCTCGCCGAATCGATCAGTTCGTCCGCGGTGTATGACCAAAACCGCGCCCGTGCGATCGAAATCCAGACTCGCCTGTCCGAGATGGCGCAGAGTCTGGCCGCGGCCTACGAGCGCTGGGAGGAACTGGAAGCCCGTCATTCCGCATCCTGAGGCCGGGCCTGCGTCCGACCCGTTTGCCCAAAGGTGCCCAGATGATCCGTCGACAGCTTCTCACCGGCCTGCTGGCCGCTCTGGTTTCCGGCGCGATCCGGCCGGTTCAGGCGGCCGCCGGCCAGGCCGCCGATTTCAAGCCGCTGACCAAATCCAAGGCCGAGTGGAAGAAGCGGCTGTCGCCCGAGGCCTACGATGTCCTGTTCGAGGAAGGGACCGAACGGCCGCACAGCAGCCCTTTGAACGACGAGAAGGCGCCCGGCACGTTCATCTGCGCCGCCTGCTATCTGCCGCTGTTCGAATCGAAGACAAAGTACGACTCGGGCACTGGCTGGCCGAGCTTCTGGCAGCCAATGCCGGGCCGGATCGGGACGCGCAAGGATTTCCAGCTCGTCATTCCGCGCACCGAATACCACTGCGCGCGCTGCGGTGGCCACCAGGGCCACGTCTTCGACGACGGTCCGCGGCCGACCGGCTTGCGCTACTGCAACAACGGTGTCGCGCTGAAGTTCGTGGCGCAGCCGGACAAGCTGCCCGCACTGCAGACATGAACTGGCGCCGAGGCGCGGCGTGGCTGGGCGCGGGCCTGCTCGGTCTCGGGATGTCCTGTGCGGCACATGCGGATCGCGCGATCTTCGCCACCGGCTGCTTCTGGAGCACCGAGTCGGATTTCGAGGATCTGCCGGGCGTGCGTTCGGCGACGGCCGGCTACATCGGCGGTTACGCTTCCAACCCAACCTACGAGCAGGTCGGCAGCGGCATGACCGGGCACGCCGAGGCCGTCGAGGTGATCTACGACCCGGCCCGGATCACCTATGCGCAACTGCTCGCGCACTTCTGGCGCACGCACGACCCCTTCGACGGCGACGGACAGTTCTGCGACCAGGGGACGATGTACCGGCCGGCCATCTTCTATCTCGACCCGGTGCAGCAGGCGGCCGCGCTGGCCAGCCGCGAGGCGATGCAGCAGCGCTTCGAAGGGCGCCCGCTGCTGACGCACATCTCCCGCGCCGAGCGCTTCTGGCCGGCGGAGCAGGGCCATCAGGATTTCCGTCGACGCCATCCCCAGCGCTACGACAGTTACCGCGCGGCCTGCCGGCGCGACGCGCGGTTGAGGGAGGTCTGGGGCGAGCGCCGCCCCTGAACATCGTCTGCGACGCCATCCCGCGGACGCGTCCGTCCGCGGCCGGACCGCTACGAGGTCCATCGTGAGCTACGCTCCGGTCCACCCGACCCCTGCCGCCGAACGGACTCGCGGAGCCGATCGCCCTCTCGATTCGACCATGTCCACTGCAACCTCCTCGAGCAAGGCCTTCCGGCCGTCCCGCGCATGAGTCGCGCAAACCGACCCTGGATCCGGGCGGCCCGAGGCGCGGGCTACGCGCTCGCGATCGTCGGCAACCTGTGGGCGATCTCGGCGCTGCTGGGTGTCGAGTTCACGGCGCCGTACCAGGTTCTCGCGGTGGTGACGGGCACCGCTGCCTTCGTGGTGCTTCGTGACTGCGAGCTGCTCACCCCTTGGATGCCGGGCCGGCGGGGATCGATCGGTACGCGCGTGGCCTGGCGCTGGGTGGGGCTGGTGGGCGCGCTGTTGCTGACGGGCTACCTGACCCGGTACGCCGACCCGTTTTCGCGCGAGGTCACCCTGATCTGGGTCGTGAGCACCCCGCTGGTGCTGCTGGCGCTGCACAGGCTGTGCGTCGCCGGGTCCGACCGCCTGTTCGCGCAGGCCGCCGGGCCGCGGACCTGCGTGCTGGTCCACGTCGACGAATCGGCGCGCAGCCTGGTGCGCGATCTTCGCCAGTCGCATCGCTATGAACTGGTCGGATTCTTCGAGGATCGCGACGTCGATCGTCCCGGCGAGTCGCTCGAAGGGGTTCCGTATCTGGGCAAGGCACGCTCCGTGGCGCAGTACGTGCGCGACCACGGCATCGACGCCGTGTTCGTCGTGCTGCCGGACGGCGGGCGGCGCCCTCTGAGCCTGCTCGACGATCTGGTCGACACGAAGGCCTCGGTCTACTACGTGCCGGATTTCCTGATCGCGAACCTGATCCGGGCGCAGGTGCGCGAGATCGAGGGCGCCACCGTGCTCGAAATGGACGGGACACCGTTCTACGGCGTCGACGGCCGGCTCAAGCGGGGCTTCGATCTCCTGTTCTCGTTCTCGATGCTGGTCCTGCTGTCGCCGCTGATGATCACGGTGGCGCTGATCATCAAGCTGACGTCCGCCGGGCCGGTGATCTTCAAGCAGAAGCGGTACGGACTGAACGGGCAGCGTTTCTGGGCGTACAAATTCCGCTCGATGGTCAGCGACCCCGGCAATCCGAGGTCCGGCGAAACGCCGGCGTCGCAGAACGATCCCCGCATCACGCCGATCGGCCATTTCATCCGGCGGACGTCGATCGACGAGCTGCCGCAGTTCTTCAACGTGCTTCGCGGCGAGATGAGCGTCGTCGGGCCGCGGCCTCACGCGGTCGCGCACAACGAGTTCTACCGCAGGGCCGTGAAGCGATACATGGCGGGCCACCGGATCAAGCCCGGCCTGACGGGATGGGCGCAGGTCAACGGCGTGCGCGGCGAGATGGCACATGTCGAGCGGATGGACGAGTGCATCGGCTTCGATCTGGAGTACGTCGGCAACTGGTCTCCGATGTTCGACCTGCGCATCGTGCTGATGACCATCGGCGTGATCCTCAGGGGCCGCAACGTCCACTGATCCCGACCGGCCCGACGCGTCGCAGTTGCCCGATCGACGTCAAGGCCATCATGCTAGGGACGATGATCCCCGCACCTGAATCCCTCGATCGCCTTCGTGAAGGCAACCGACGCTTCGTTCTCGGACTGCAGAGTCCCGAAGCGATTCCCTCCGCGCGGCAACGGGCGCAGTTCGTCGACGGGCAGCAGCCGTTCGCGGTGGTGCTGGGCTGCTCGGATTCGCGCGTGCCGGTCGAGATCGTGTTCGACCAGGGGCTTGGCGATCTTTTCGTGATCCGCAACGCCGGCAACATCGTGGCGCCGTCGGTCGTGGGCAGCGTCGAATTCGCGGTCGACCGTTTCGAAACGCGGCTGGTGGTTGTCATGGGACATTCCCGTTGCGGCGCCGTCGGCGCGACCATCGAGTCGCTGCAGTCGCGCACCTCGCCGCCGTCACCCAACGTGCATTCGATCGTCGAGCGGATCCGTCCCGCGGTGCTGGAACTGATGTCGACGCCGCTGAGCGCCGACCCCGAGGCGCTCTATCACAGCGCGGTGCGTGCGAACGTCCGCGCGTCCGCCAACCAGTTGCGGCATGGTTCGGCGATCCTCGAGAAGATGATCAGCGAGGGCACGGTGATGATCGTGGGCGCCGAGTATTCGCTCGAGACGGGCGTGGTCGATTTCTTCGATAGTCCCGCCTGAGGAGCCGGCCGGCCGGCGGTCGGCCTTCAGGCCGATCGCGCCCGGCACGGGCCCGCGGTAACCTCAGACGGCGCGGGACTCCGCGGCCTTCAACGTGTTGGACATCAGCATCGTCACCGTCATCGGCCCGACGCCGCCGGGAACCGGCGTGATCCACGCGGCCCGCTCGGCGGCCGGCTCGAATTCGACGTCGCCGCACAGCGATCCGTCGGCGCGACGGTTCATGCCGACGTCGATCACCGTCGCGCCCGGGGCGATCCATTCGCCGCGTACCAGGCCGGGTTTGCCCACCGCGACGACGACGATGTCCGCGCGCGCCACTTCTGCGCCCAGATCGCGCGTGAAGCGGTGGCACACGGTGGTCGTGCAGCCGGCGAGCAGCAGTTCGAGGCCCATCGGTCGGCCGACGATGTTGCTGGCCCCGACGACGACCGCCCGCTTGCCGTGAAAGCTCTCGCCGGTCGAGCGCAGCAGCTCGATGACGCCGAACGGCGTGCAGGGGCGCAAGGTCGGCAGGCGCTGCGCCAGGCGACCGAGGTTGTAGGGATGGAATCCATCGACGTCCTTGTCGGGACGGATGCGTTCGATGACGGACGTCGCGTCGAGCTGCCGCGGCAGCGGCAGCTGCACCAGGATGCCGTCGACCGTGTCGTCGGCGTTGAGCCGGTCGACGGTGGCCAGCAACTCGGCATCGTCGATCCCGGCGTCGAGATGGATCGGGACCGACTGGATGCCGAGCGCTTCGCAGGTGCGGCGCTTGTTTCGCACGTAGATCTGCGACGCCGGGTCCTCGCCGACCAGCACCGTCGCCAGCGCCGGCGCCTTCAGCCCGCGGGCCGTGCGCTCGGCGATGCGGGTGCGCAGCCCCTGCTGGATGGTCTGCGCCACGGCCTTGCCGTCGATCAGGCGCGCGCTCATGCGGGGCGGGTCCGGTGGAACGACCGGTAAGCGTCGGATTTCAAGGGCAGCGCAGGTCGAGGGAACCGGCGCGGATTGTAGCGCCCCGGGTGTCGGGCTACTCGAAGCGAAGACTGCCCAGCACCTTGGTGAACGTTCCGCGATCGCCGAGCCACTCGGTGGTCGGCATCGCGAGATAGAAGATCCGGTAGTTCTCGCCGTACTGGGCCACCAGCTGCAGCACGTGGCGCTGCTGGCGGTTGGTCCGGCGCGGCTCGACGAACACCTTCACCAGTCCATTCCAGCCTTCGCCGTCGAGTGGGAACTGCTCGTTGGTGTCTTCGTAGTCCGCTCCGATGCAGGCAATCATGCCGGCGCTCTTGCTGATCTTCTCCAGCGTGTGGGCGCCCTTCGGAGGGAGATCCGATTCGGACAGCGAGGCGCCGCTCGGGCTGGCCAGCATGTAGTCCGGGTGGGCCAGCCGCCACGACGGGGGAGCGTCGAAGTTGTAGCCTTTCCGGACGTTGGGAAAGAGCTCGGCCGATGCGGCGGGTGCGACCAGGAGGCTTGCGACAAGCAACAGCACGTGGCGCGGACGCATGGAGATCGTGGCAGTCAGGGTGATGAAGATTATCCCGAGTCGGGTCTCAGTTTCGGAATCGTCGGCGCCGAATCGACGTTTTCGGCCGATCTACGGTCGATCCAACGTCCGGATTACCGGGGGTCTTGATCCGGCGGATCGTCGGCCTTGCGGTCCGCGGCAGCGTTCGCGGCCGGCGCACGCCCGATCGACTTCAGTTCGGGCGGCAGCGTCCACTCCGAAAGGTCGTAGCCGGCGCCCAGCATAGCCTTGGCGATCTTCTCGAGCTGGCGATCGTTGCCGCGCGTGGCCTGGATGCTGCCGGGGCGCGATACCAGGACGCTGAACTGGTCGAGGAAGCGCGCCCGGTCGGTGAGCAGGTTGGAACTTGGCAGGCGCGACTGCGCCCATTTCTGGGCGCCGGTGAATTCCTGCATGAAGACGATCATCGAGCCGCCGCCGTCCATGACGATGCAGGCGATCTCGCCCTGGCGCAGCACGCGGCCGCGGGACGTCGCGGCCTCGAACAGGTTGCGTGGAGCGGCCGGCATGCCGGATCAGATCCGGTGGTAGTCGCGGAACCAGCGCACGAAGTGGCCGAGCCCGGTCTCCAGCGACGTGGCCGGCGCGAAATCGACGTCGCGCTGCAACGCGCCGACGTCGGCGTACGTCGCCTGCACGTCGCCGGGCTGCATCGGCAGTAGTTTCTTCACGGCCTTGACGCCGAGCAGCTTCTCGAGCGTCTCGATGAACGTCATCAACGGGACCGGGCTGTGATTGCCGATGTTGTAGACGCGCCATGGCGCGCGGCTCGACGACGGGTCGGGGTCCAGGCCGTTCCAGTCGGGATTGCCGGGAGGCGGGCGGTCGAGCAGGCGCACCATGGCGTCGACGATGTCGTCGATGTACGTGAAGTCGCGCTGCATGTGGCCTTCGTTGAAGACCTCGATCGGCTTGCCGGCGACCATCGCCTGCGCGAACTTGTAGTACGCCATGTCCGGGCGGCCCCAGGGGCCGTACACCGTGAAGAAGCGCAACCCGGTGCAGGGCAGGCCGTACAGGTGCGCATAGCTGTGCGCCATCAGCTCGTTGGACTTCTTGGTGGCCGCGTAGAGCGACACCGGGTGATCCACGTTGTCCTCGACCGACCACGGCAGCTTTTCGTTGGCGCCGTAGACCGACGACGACGAGGCGTACAGCAGGTGAGGGGTCTTCTGGGCGCGGCAGGCTTCCAGGATGTGCGCGAAGCCGACGAGGTTGCTGTGGATGTACTCGAGCGGCTTTTCGAGCGAATACCGCACGCCGGCCTGGGCGCCGAGGTGGACCACGCGGTCGAAGCGGGTTCGGGCGAACAGGCTTTCCATCGCCTCGCGATCCGCGAGGTCGGCCTTCACGAAGCGGAAGCCCGGGTGCGCCTGCGTCAGCGCCAGGCGAGCCTGCTTGAGCGCCGGATCGTAGTAGCTGTTGAGATTGTCGAGACCGGTCACCTCGTGCCCTGCGTCGAGCAGGCGCAGGCTGAGATGGTGACCGACGAATCCGGCGGCGCCGGTGACCAGAATGCGGGACGGTGAGGTCGACATGATGCGCCATTATGGCGCGCTGGCCCGCCGATGCTCCGGCGTCGCGACCCGTCCTTTCGAACGGTGATGCGGGTCGACCCTGCAGAGCACGATGGGTCCGTCGTGAAATAATCGCGCTCCGCTTCACCCATCCGACGCCGCCGGACGCCCGGCCGGGGTCGGCGTCCATGAACTCCGTGATGAATCTGCTCCCGCTGCTGGCGACGCTTGCGGCCCTGCTCTGCGGGCCGCTGCTCTATGGTCTGGCGCGCCCGAGGCCCGCGTTGCTCGCGTTTCTCGACGGCTTCGTGCTCGTGAGCATCGCCGGGCTGGTCCTGCTCGAGGTCGTTCCCGGCGCGTTCGGCGATGGCGGTCCCTGGAGTTTCGCGTTCCTGGCGCTCGGCGCCATCGGCCCCAGCCTGGTCGAACACGGGCTGCAGCACGCACGCCGCGAGGCGCATCTGGCCACGCTCGCGCTGGCGGTGCTGGGCCTGTTGCTGCACAGCCTGGCGGATGGCGCGGCACTGACGCCGGCGCAGGGCCTGCACGAGGGACACGGTCATGCCCGCGAGGCGCTGGCGATCGCCATCGTCGTCCACAGCGTCCCGGTGGGGCTGATGGTCTGGTGGGTCATGGCGCCGGTCTTCGGGCGCACCTTGCCGGCGGCGACGATCGCGATGATGTGCGCGGGCACGGTGGCCGGCTACCTGTTCGGACTGGAACTGAACTCGGTGCTCGGCGCGCGGGCCTTCGCGTGGTTCGAGGCACTGGTCGCCGGATCGATCCTGCACGTCGTGTTCGGGCGTCCGCACCTGGACGAGCAATCGGACCATCGCGACCCGCAGCCGCCGTTCGAGGGCCTGGGCAATCTGGCGGCGTTGCTGGGCCTGGTGGCACTCGCCCGGCTCGACCCGCATGCCGGGACGCTTCAAGGCGTCGGCGCGGCGCTGGTGCTGCTGGTCGTGGCCGTCGCTCCGTTCCTGCTGCTGGGTTATACGGCGGCCGGTCTGATCGCGGCGTTGCGCGCACCGGCCGGTACGCATCCGTCCCGATGGAATCGCGGGCTGAGGGTTGCGCTGGTGGACGCGGTGGACGCGTCGGCGGCGCGCCTGCTCGCCTTGCTGCTGGGCCTGGCGGCGCTCGACATGATGCTGTCGGCGCACGGCCTGCAGATGACGGCCTACCTCGTTGGCGTGGGGACGATCCCGCTGTGGCCGGCCGTGGTGCTGGCCGTGCTGTACCTGGGGTCGCTGCTCAGGCGAGGCGGTCGGCGCTGGCTGTCGAGCGTCGTCGGCGGAGGCGCGCATCCGGCCCACGCGCATTGAGGACGTCGCGGCGCCTTCTGGCATGCTGAGCGCATGAACGTGAATCAGGCTCTGGTACTGCCCAAGTCGTCGCAGCGACTCGATGTCGTCGCCTGGATCCTGATGGGGTTCGGCCTGTTCCTCGTGCTCTACCTGCACCTGCTGCCGGCCTTGCTGGGCGGGCTGCTGGTATTCGAACTGGTGCGCATCCTGACGCCGCTGGTGCGACGCGCGGAGATCAGCCGCAACTGGGCCAGCATCATCGTCGTGGCAGCGATCTCGATCCTGGTCGTGACCGTGCTGATCCTGCTGATCTTCGGCGCCATCACCTATTTCCGCAGTGACGCCGGCAACCTCTCCACGCTGATGCGCAAGCTGGCCGAGATCATCGACCAGTCCCGCAACCGGCTGCCGCTGTGGGTGCTGGCGTACGTGCCCGAGACCGCCGAAGAATTGCGCGCGGCGAGCACCGCCTGGTTGCGCGAGCACTCGGCAGCCCTGCAGGGGGTCGGCAAGGATTTCGCGCGCGCCCTGGCGCATATCCTGATCGGCATGGTCGTGGGTTCCTTGCTGGCGCTGAGCGAGGCCATCACGGTTGTCGGCCGGCGTCCGCTGGCGGCGGCGCTGGTGGAGCGGACCGAGCGCCTGAGCCAGTCGTTCCGCCGCGTGGTCTTCGCCCAGTTCTGGATCGCGGGTCTCAACGCCACCTTGACGGGTCTTTACCTGGCGGTGCTGCTGCCCCTGATGGGCGTCGATCTGCCGCTGACCAAGACGCTGATCGCGGTGACCTTCGTCTGCGGCCTGCTGCCCGTCGTCGGCAACCTGATCTCCAACACCGTCATCGTCGTGGTGAGCCTGAGCAACTCCCTGTTCGTGGCGATCGGCTCGCTGACCTACCTGGTCGTGATCCACAAGCTCGAATACTTCCTCAACGCCCGCATCATCGGTTCGCGCATCCGCGCGCGGGCCTGGGAGATGCTGATCGCGATGCTCGTCATGGAGGCCGCGTTCGGCATCGCCGGACTGATCGCGGCGCCGATCTACTACGCTTATCTGAAGGACGAATTGCAGGACAAGGCGCTCGTCTGAGCGCCGCAACGCCGGTCACGAAAGCGGTTCATAAAACATAAGGAGAGAGACGTGCTCAAGGTGCATCACCTCAGCAACTCGCGCTCGCAGCGCATCATCTGGCTGGTCGAGGAGCTCGGCATTCCGTACGAGCTGATCAAGCACATGCGCGACCCGGTGACGGTTCGCTCGCCACCTTCGCTGTTCAAGATCCATCCGCTGGGCAAGGGGCCGACCATCGAGCACGACGGCAAGGCGCTCACCGAATCCGGCGCGATCATCGATTACGTCACGCGCCGCGTGGCAGGCGGCAAGCTCAGCGTTCCGGAGTCGTCGCCCGAGTTCGCCGATTACTGCTTCTGGCTCCACTATGCCGAAGGCTCCGCGATGGGCCCGGTGGTGTTCGATCTGCTCGACGGCATGACGGGCAAGGGCTGCGGCGAGGCGCTGCGCGGCTTCTTCATGAACGAGATCACGAACAGCTTTGCGTACATCTCGGACGTGTTGTCGAGACAGGAATTCCTGCTCGGGAGCGGCTTCTCCGCGGCCGACATCAACATGACCTGGGTGCTGGAACTCGCCGAGCCCTGCGATCACATCGAGGGTCGCCCGGTGCTGGCGGCGTACCTGAAGCGCATGCAGTCGCGACCGGCCTACCGGCGTGCGATGGAGAAGGGCGGGGAGCAGGACCTGTCGATGTTCCGGCCGCAGGGCGCGCTGCCGCTGACGTCCTGAGGGAGGAGAACGCCATGGGCCAGATTTCGAGTACGGGCACTGCCGGCTTCGACGATCGCAACATCCGCTGGCAGCCGCTGGGCGATCTCCAGCATTTCGTGGCGGCGATCTACCGCGTCGACGAGGTCGGCAAGACCGTCGACTTCATCGTGAAGTTCGATCCGCTCGAGCACATCGTGCTGCATCGGCACGTCGCGCCGACCAACACCTTCGTGGTCCAGGGCGAGCATCGTCTTTACGAGCCCGATGGCCGGCCCAAGGAAGTGCGGCCCGTCGGCACGTTCACCGCCACGCCGGCCGGCTCGCCGCCGCATCTGGAATGCGGTGGCGAAGAAGGAGCGATCGTGCTGTACCACATGTGGACGGACGACGGCAGCGAGGACTTGTTCGAGCTGCTGGGCGACAAGGGCGAGGTGATCGCCAAGCTCGGGTTCAAGGATTTCGTTGCGGCGAAGGCGGCTGCGGAGGCCGCTTAGCGACCTGGGAACCTGAGCCCGTTGGGACGCTTCGTGTCGAACCGTGAGCCCCGGACTACGTCCGGGGGCTCAGTGTGACGCGGCCATCTGCAGCGACAACTCCAGCGCCTGCTCGTAGTTGAGGCGTGGGTCGACCTGCGAGCGGTAGGCGCGCTCGAGATCTTTTTCGGATAGATCGCGCGCGCCGCCCAGACATTCGGTCACGTCTTCGCCGGTCAGTTCGAGATGCACGCCGCCCAGACGCGAGCCGCAGCCGGCGTGGAGGGTGAAGGCCTGGCGGACCTCCGAGGCGATGTCGTCGAAGCGGCGGGTCTTCAGGCCGCTGGCGAGGGTCTGCGTGTTGCCGTGCATCGGGTCGCAGATCCACAGCGCGCGATGCCCGGCTTTCTTAACGCATTCGATCAGGCGCGGCAGATGATCGGCGATCTTGCTGGCACCCATGCGATGGATCAGCACGAGCCGGCCCGCCTCGTTGTCCGGATTGAGCGTGCGGCATAGCCCGAGCAGCCAGTCTTCGGTGATCGAGGGGCCGATCTTCACGCCGATCGGATTGCGGATGCCGCGGCAGTATTCGACGTGCGCGCCGCCGAGGTCCGCGGTGCGCATGCCGATCCACGGAAAATGCGTCGACAGGTTGTACCAGCCGCTCTTGCGCGGGACCTGCCGGGTCTGCGCCTGCTCGTACCAGAGCACGAGCGCCTCGTGGCTGGTGTGGAAATCGATGCGGTTGAACTCGTGCAGGTCGGTGCCGGCCAGGCGCTCCATGAAGCGCAGCGAGTTGCCGATGGCGTCGACGCGGGACTGGTATTCGGCCGCGAGCGGGGAGTGCTTCGCCCAGGCCAGGTCCCAGTACTCCGGGTGATGCAGGTCGGCGAAGCCGCCGTCGATCAGGCCTCGCACGAAGTTGATCGTCATCGCCGAATACATGTGCCCGCGCAGCAGCCGCTGTGGATCGGGTACGCGGGCTTCCGGCGTGAAGCCGGGCGCGTTGACGATGTCGCCGCGGTATGCGGGCAGCGTGACGCCGTTGCGCGTCTCGGTGTCCGCCGAACGCGGCTTGGCGTACTGGCCGGCGAAACGGCCGATGCGCGTGACGCGGGTCTGCATGCCGTGCACGAGCACCAGCGACATCTGCAGAAGCACCTTCAGGCGGTTGGTGATGATCTCCGCACGGCAATCGCCGAAGGATTCCGCGCAGTCGCCGCCCTGGAGCACGAAGCGGCGGCCCGCCTCGGCCTCGGCGAGCTGGTTGCGCAGCGCCTCGACCTCCCAGGACGTGACCAGCGGAGGCAGGGTGCGCAGGTCTTCGAGTGCGCCAGACAGCGCGGCCGGGTCGGGGTAGGCCGGTTGCTGCACCGCGGGTTTCTGTTGCCAGCTGTCGGGTTGCCAGATCATGCCTACCTCGTCGACGAGAACCGGAGAGGGCGCGTCCGCCATCAGGGATCGCCCGATCCTGCGGGTCGCCCTGGGCTCGTGCAAGCTCGGCCTCCCGATCGAAGGAGCCGCTCCGTGGACTACGCCCATCCCGAGTACCTGGTCGAGACCGACTGGCTGCAGGCCCACCTGGGCGATGCGGATCTGCGGGTCATCGATTGCACGCACTATCTGCCGAATTATTTCGACGAAAGCGCGGGACGGCGCATCGAGATGGTCAGCGGGCGCAGCCACTACGAGACCGGGCATATCCCCGGCAGTGCCTTCGTCGATCTTCGAGAGGATCTCTGCGACAAGAACAATTCGCGCTTCATGTATCCGATGCCGCCGGCCGCGCAGTTCGAGGCCGTGATGTCGCGCCTGGGCGTGGGCCCGGGGACGCGCGTGGTGCTGTACGACGACATGCTCAATCTCTGGGCCGCGCGCGTCTGGTGGATGCTGCGCAGCTTCGGCTTCGAAGGTGCCGCGGTGCTCAACGGCGGATGGAAGAAATGGGTTGCCGAAGGCCGGCCGGTATCTCAGGCGCCGGCCGGCTATCCGCCGGCGAACTTCGTTGCGCGTCCGCAGCCGCAGCGCATCGCGAAACGCGACGAGGTGCAGGCGTCGATCGATGACGCCGGCACCTGCCTGCTCAATGCGCTGGATCCGGAAGAGTTCGCGGGTCGCGGTCCGGTCCGCTACAAGCGGCCCGGACACATTCCGTCGAGCGTCAATGTCTCGTTCCTGGGCCTGCTCGAGCCGGACACTCAGGTCTACCGCGATGCCGCCACGCTGCGCGCACAGTTCGACAAGGTGGGCGCCACGCGCAAGGGCCGCGTCATCACCTACTGCGGCGGTGCCATCGCAGCCAGCAGCGCCGCGTTCGCGCTCAGTCTGCTCGGCGTCGAGGACGTGGCACTGTACGACGGCTCGATGACCGAGTGGGCGGCGGATCCGAACCTGCCGCTGGTGACCGGCGATGCCTAGCGGGTGTCGACGGCCTCGTCGATCTGCACGCGCGCGCTGATGCCGTCGAGGATCATGATCTTCTGCCAGATCTTCGACGACAGACCGTCCGCGAGCGTCTCGACGTCGTTGACGGCGTCGAGAACGACACTGTCCTGCAGGTACTGCGCATATAGGGCCGCGAGCTTGCTCGTCAGCGACAGCATCTCGGAGCAGTAGTCGAGATAGCGCGACAGTTCGAAGCGGGTCATCGCGCGCTGCGGAGACGAGGCCGTGTCCATCGCCGGCGTCAGCACGTGCTCGGGATCCTTGGTCAGCTGGTGCATGTCGATGATGTGCGCGATGCAGCGCAGCTCATGCAGGGCGGTGAGCGCGCTCTGGCGCTTGGGGCGCGACTCGAACGTGAACAGGAACCACACGGCGATCGCGACGAACACCAGGTTGTTGATGCCGGCCTCCAGGCCCTGCATCAGATCGATGATGCCGCCGACCTCGTCCTTGACCTGGATGAACACCGGCGCGACGACGGCGATGCCAATGAGCGCCAGGATCGCGCTCCAGGCCGCGATGCGGAATCCCCAGTGCGGACGGCGCAGCTTTTCGAGTCGTGATTTCGTTTCCTGTGCGACCGCGAGCAGCTCGTTGGCGACCTGGCCGAGCCCCGAACCCGTGAAGCGCTCCGAGACCCGGCGTTCGAGCGCAGCCGCCGTCGCGCGGATCAGCTCGGGGTCCAGCCGACGGTAGGTGGGGTGGCGCAAGACGGTTCGGGGCAGGGAGGTCGTGCGCACCATGTTAGCCGTCCGCGTCGCGTGCGCCTTTGGCGCCGTGCCGGCAGCTCAGGGCCGCGCCGGTCGCACGCGCAGCGGTTTGCTGCCGCAGGCCTCGTTGACGTCCGGGCCGCAGGCGCGCGGCACCAGGTCGTGGTCCAGGCAGACGCGGACCTCGCGCAGGTACGCGCCCTTGCACTCGAAGGTGATCGCTTCCGGCATCAGCCCCGGGTTGGCGCGGACGAACTGGCGTTCGAGCTCGACGCGCCCGACCGGGTGATTCGACGCATCACGCAGCGCCTCGCTGGGAACGACGATCGAATGCGCCGCCCGTTCGAGCGTGGCGAAGTAGGCCTCCGGCGTCATGCCGCTGCAGCTGCCGTGCTTCTTCCACTGGTGAAACACCAGGCCCCGATCCGGTACGAGATCGGCGAGCCGATCCGCGGTGCGCTCGCTGACGCGCGTCTGCGTGGCGCAGGAAGCGGGATATCCGCGCTCGTACTGCGGCCACAGCCCGTGCACGATGAACTCGCGTGCTTGCGAGCACTGCCGGGAGTTGGGGCGCGCCTCGCTGGAGGCGCAGTACTCCGGCGACCAGGACAAGGCCAGCACCCAGTAATCGAACGAAGGCTTCGCCTCACTCGGATGCAGGGCCGCGGGCGGCGACGGATCGATCGAGGCTTTTTCCGATGCGTCATCGGGCTGGCATGCGACCAGCCCGATGACGAGGAGCAACACCCGTATCCCGGACGAAGTCCGGGTTTTCTTCCACGAATCGTCGGAGCGGCGATCCCGGACTTCGTCCGGGCTACGCAGAGTTGCGCCTGTTCGCGATGGGCTCAAACCTTGGCGCCACCGGCCAGGAACAGCCAGGTCTCGACGACGGTGTCCGGGTTCAGCGACATGCTCTCGATCCCTTCGTCGAGCAGCCACTTCGCGAGTTCCGGGTGATCGCTCGGCCCCTGGCCGCAGATGCCGACGTACTTCTTGCGCTTGCGGCAGGCCTCGATGGCCATGTGCAGCATCGCCTTCACGGCATCGTTGCGCTCGTCGAACAGGTGCGCGATCAGGCCCGAGTCGCGATCCAGGCCCAGGGTGAGCTGGGTCATATCGTTGGAGCCGATCGAGAAGCCGTCGAAGTGGTCGAGGAACTGGTCGGCCAGCACCGCGTTGCTCGGCAGCTCGCACATCATGATCAGCTCGAGACCGTTGTCGCCGCGCTTGAGGCCGTTCTCGGCCAGGATCTCGTTGACGCGCTTGGCTTCGCCGATCGTGCGCACGAACGGGATCATGATCTTGATGTTGGTCAGACCCATCTCGTTGCGCACGAAGCGCATCGCCTCGCATTCCATGTCGAAGCACGGGCGGAACGAGGGCGCGATGTAGCGCGA
>CAZXXM010000001.1:0-43546 GCA_964644715.1 uncultured Salinisphaerales bacterium | reverse complement strand
CGCCGTTGAAGATCCGGGCGGTCCGGTTGTAGCCGAATTCGTCGAACCCCTTGCCGGCCACGGCGAGCAAGGGGCCAGTCTCGGTGCCAGGTACGGTCGGCGGTTCGGCGGCACAGCCGAACAGCAGGGCGAGAGCGCCCAAGGACAGCAGCTTGCGGGTCATGCATGCTCCTTCCTTCTGGGGGTTACTTCCCGTTGACCACGTACGACACGCAGTCGCCCTGGTTCTTGAACACCGGATTGTTGAAGGTCTTCCAGCCATCGTTCTTGCACTGATCCTTCGAAGTCGGAGGTCCGATGAGGATCGGTCCCGACCGGAGCGTCAGGCCGTCGATCAGGAATCCCTTGCCCGCCGTGGCAGGGACTGCGCTGCCGCCCGTCCGGAAGAGGATCGAACGCACCACGCGGCTCTCGTGCACCGGGGCGGTCTGCTCCGGATCACCAGGACCCTGCATCCAGCGGAAGTAGGTTTTACAGGAATTGCCCGGTTCTGGTGGCGGATCCGGTTCACGGCGCACGGCTGCTGGCACTACTCGCTCGGCCTCGTGAAGCTCTGGTGGCAGATGTCGGGCGAGTCGTACGACGCGTACGAGGACGACGACCGGTACCCGCCGGGCGATCAGTTCGAGGAGGAAGTCTATGCCGCCGGCAGCTAACGGATCGACAGCCGCGCCGCCGAGCCCGACGGTGCGGCTGCACGCCTGGATCGAGCGGTTCGTCGAGGACCACGAGTTCGTCGAGTCCGAGGACGGCCCGGCCGGCGCCGTGACCTGGTCGTTCGACAAGACGGACCGGCGGCTGATCGTCGACCTGATCGACGGAATGCTGGGGGAGGAGGAGTTCTGGCGGCTGGCGCAGCTGGTCGTCGAGCACTTCGCCGCGGCACGAGTCGCGAAGGAGCGATCGCCTTGAGCCAGCCGGACCTGACCGGCATGGCTGGGAGTGGCTCACCAGGTGAGCCTGGCGACGCGCCGCACTGCCAGAAATGCGGATGCTCGATGGGCTGGACCGACTGTGCCAACTGCGGCGGCGAGGGCGAGATCGAGCTCTACGAGCTGGACCCGCTCTGGTACGACGAGGACGACGTCGAGGACTGCGACTGGTGCCAGGGCAGCGGCGGGTATTGGGCGTGCTTCACCTGCAACCCGGGAGGAGCGTTCGATGACTGAGCAGCTGACCCCGGACCAGATCGAATTACTCGCGAACGAAATACGCCAGATCCTCCAGGCCCGCACTTGCTGCCCGCTGCATGCCGGCGAGGTGCTCATGCGTGTCATGGTCGCATTCGTTCTCGACGATGCCCATGACGATCCGGCGCGCGCCGCCCGCGCCCTGGAGCGCGCGACCGCCCGCTTGGCAAAGAGGGTGCGGCGCGGCGACTTCGTCGTCGTACGTGGGGTCCAGTGATGAAGCTCGACCGCATCATCGCCTGGCGCCTGGCCGAGCACGCGCACCGGCTGCACGCGCCGATGCCGCACGAGCAGCTCGCCCGGTGGATACGTCTGCAATGGCCGCGGCTGCTGCCGGAAGCGATCAGCCGGACGCTGTGCAAGCTCGCGGCCGTTGGCATGGTCGAGGCTGACGAGCGCGGCTGGTACGTCAGGCCGCCAGAGTCGCGCACCCGGGCGGCGCGCGAACATCGGAACGGATGGAATCCACAGCAGGGGAGGGTGGGATGATGGCGAAAGAAGTATCCGCGAACACGCAGGTCGGGCGCCTGGCGTTTCGGCACGAGGGCGACTGGTGGGTCGCGTACTACGCGCAGCCCGACTCCATGGCCGGCGCGCGCGAGCTCGGCAGGATCCTGATGCAAGGCGTGGTCTGCAATCCGCCGCGCAAGGAAGAATTCATGACGCTGATGCGAAATGTCCTCGCAGACGCGTTCGATGGCGCAATCGGAATCAGGCCGACCTGGGGCGGGCCACAGACAGCCCCGGAACACGAACGGAGCGGGAGTGGGTGATGGAAAACCAGCACAGACAGATCAAGGGCTATCGGGATCTCAGCCAGGCCGAGATCGATCTGATGAACGAAGTGAAGGGCGAGGGCGAGCGACTCGAGCAGCTGCTCAACAAGTGCCGCGCGGTTGACGTCGAGGTCGGCAAGACAGGCGATCGCGAACACGATGAGGTCCTGGACGAGGCTTCGCGCTGGCGCTCGATCGCGAAGACGCACCTGCAACAGGGCCTGATGGCGCTGACTCGTTCGGTAGCGAAGCCCGGTTTTTTCTGACGAGGAGGGCGGCGTGAACATGAAATGGTTCGCTCAAAGGAATCAGATCAGCCTTCGAGTCGAGCTGCTGCTGGTTGGCGAACGAAATGGGGTTCGCTACTTCGGCGAGCACGTAGACGTGATACTCACGACGTATGGTCCCGATGAGCAGGCCAAAGCCCGCGAGCCAACCATGTCGATGCCATACGAGGCTGCGCAGGCGCTGCTGCAGGCACTGTGGAATGAGGGATTCAGGCCCAATGATGGCGAAGGAACTACCGGGCAGCTCGCGGCACTGCAGGCGCATGTGCGATTTGCGGAGATGGTGGCCGAAAAGCTGCTGGATCGCGCCGGATGATCGACTCGGAAGCCAGCGAGTCCCGTGCTTGGGCGATGCTGACGGCGCGCGCCGCATGACGCCAGAGCTGCTGATCTCCATCGCCGGTGCTCGCAGCTTGCAACGCATGGACGTCCCCGGAACCGGCAAGCCGTACTGGACGGTCAGGGAGTGCGGGATGGCCTGCGCCGGCATGGAGCCGGAGGTGTTTGCGGCGATGCTCTACAGCTACGCCGGCGCTGACGAGTGTTTCCATCCGCTGTCCGAGAAGCTGCTCGACTTCGGCGAAGCGATGCGCAAGGCCGAGGACTGGCCGCAGACCGTGAAGCGCACCGACGGCGCCGAGTACGACTACCTGGAACGGCTCGTCGGCCTGAGTCTGGTGGAGGAGGCGCAGCCCTACCGTTTCGGCGGCGCCGAGGGCTCGGTCGTCGCGCCGATGTACCTGGCGGTATCGCAGGTGAGCGGCAAGACCTGGATGAAGCGACTGGCCCATCCGTACGCAACGCTGCGCTGGCGATACATCACCTGGCTCAGCATCGGCCGGTCGCACATGGCCAGGTGGATTCGGTCGCGCGCTGTAAGTGATTGACTCGCATGGGCCGCATGAGTACGATGCGCACAATTCGAGTTGCGGTCCCCAACCGAAACTCACCGAGCCGGCCTAGCGCCGGCTTTTTCATACCCCATACCGTAAAAGCGAAGCGACGGCTGCCGGTTCGTGCGCACGACCGGCAACGGCGTGGCGGGGCTGACGAGCTCCGCCACGCCGGGCCTGTAATCCATTTCCCTGTCGGGATCCCTCTCTCGGGCGCTGGTCATGAGGCCCGAGCATTGCGTTCGGCCGGCCGCAAGGCCGGCCTTTTCTTCACGAGGTGCGTCATGCGTCGAATCTGTGCCGTGCTGGCAGGCCTGCTGCTGGCCTCAACCGCGTTGGCTGGGACGCTCAACTGGTTCCGGCCCACAACCTACAGTGACGGCCAGCCACTGCCGGCGTCGGCCATCACCGGCTACGAGTTCCGCTGCCAGGCAGCGACGACCACGGCCGGGATCCTGTGCTCGACCGTCACGGTCGCCGGAACTGCGACGACCACGACGATCACGGTCACCGTTCCATCGTCGGGTGGCACAGCCTGCGTCGAGGGCCGCGCCTTCGCCGGTGCGAACAACCCGTCGGTCTGGGCCGGCGGGACCGGCGCGGCGTGCATGACTTTTGCGCCGACCCCGCCCGGGCCGCCGACGAATATCACGCTGACGGTCCTGATCGTCCCGGACGTGTTCGAGTGGCAGGTGCGCTCCTCGAAGCTGCGCCTCATCAAGGTCGGCAACGGCACGCTCGGCGCGGAATGTGGCGACGAGGTTGCCGCGCCGTTCTACGAGGTGCCAGCGAGTGCCGTCGCGACGACCACCGCCTACCGGGGCGGACGCCTGATCGGAGTGTGCCTGGCGCCGCCGACTGCGTGACGTGGAGACCTACCGGGATGCGATGAGCCGCGCCCGGCGGGAGTACCTGCTCGCCGTGCTCGCCGATCGGCGCGGTTGCAAAACGAAGGCGGCGGCAGTCGCTGGCATTGCACGGTCGAGCTTTGTCCGGCTCGTAAGGTCCCATTGCCCGGAGATGCTCGGGGAGCGCACGCGCAACGCGGCGCCAAAGCCACCGCGGCGCTGCAAGGTCCTGAAGCTTTTCGGGCGGCGACTCGGTGATCGTGACGTGGACCTCGCCGGCGCGCCGCTGGCGAAGCGATACGGGGTGCGCTGATGGCGATCCTCGCGATCATCGACCGCGACAACACGAACGCTGACCCGGTGAAGGATCAGCGCGGATGCTACAAGCGCGGCGACATCGTTGCGGTCCACGATGACAGCAAGCATGACGGCGACCTGATCCGCAACCCGGTGGTGGCGCCGTGGTATCTGGTGCGCGTGACCGGGGTGACGGCGGAACAGGTGCAGCACGCGCTCGATCCCGAATTGAGCGCGGTGGCGTTCGATGAGGACGGGCGGCCGCTTCGCATTCGGCGTCGTAAGTTTCGGGTCAACGTCGCGGACATTCCGGCTGGCGCTCGCGCCCAGTTGCAGGCCAACCGTTACATCGAGGTAACGGTGCAGCAGGCCCGCAACTTCATCCGCAACAAAATCACGAACGAGCCGCTCTAGTGGCAACCCGCTACGTCAACACGGCATCTACTGCTGGCGGCGATGGGACCACCAATAACACGTCCGGTGCGACCCGCGCCTACGCGACCTTGAGCGAGTGGGAAGCTGCGCGACAGGCAAACCTGACCGGCTTGGGAGCGGAAGTAGCGATCTGTGAAGGTTCGGCTGCCGATGCGACGGCGGTGACCATCGACGGTTGGACGACTACGGCTTCCGATTACATCGAGGTCAAAGTCGAACAGGCCAACCGCCATCCGGGGACATGGAGCACGTCGCATTATCGTTTAGTAGCAGCCGCATCGTTCGTCCCAATGCTAAACATCCTTGAGCCGTATGCGCGGCTTGAGGGCCTGCAAATACAGAACACCGGAACAAGCAATTCGGGGACAAGGGGGCTGTATTTCAATCCGGGCGTAACCGGCACATCGAACGATGACAGTTATGGCCGCGCACTGATTGTCAGGAACAGTCCCGGTGCTACCGGTATTGAGGGAAATTCTGGCGTTCAGACATTAATCAATTGCCTGAGCTACGGAAACGGCAGCAACGGCATACGCTGCAACTTCGGCGCGGCTGGTCTTGGAACGATGACTTGCCTGAATTGCGTATCTGCTGGTAATGGTGGGGCGGGATTTACCACCAGCTCTGCCAGTAATGCTGGCGTGCTTCGCAACTGCTACTCCGGTGGAAACACTGGAGTGGATTATAGCACCAACTGGGACACGCTCCAGACTTGTTACAGTGAGGATGGAACTGAGAGCACGCCGACCGCCGCCTACTCGACATCAAGCGGCGCGTACTTCACGAACATCACCGCCGGCAGCGAGGACTTCCACATCGGGGCGTCCTCGTCTCTGAAGGATGTCGGAACTGACCTTAGCGCCACGTTCACCACCGACATCGACGGTGAAACTCGCCCGACTGGAGCGAGCACGTGGGATGTCGGCGTCGATGAGATCGTTGGTGGTGGCACTAGCTACGACGTTTCCCTGAGCGAGACCGCCTCTGCGAGTGATTCGCTGGCTTCTACGGCTGAACTCGTCGGCGCACTGTCAGAAGTTGGGACCGCAACCGATAGCCTGACGGGATTGCTCGAGGCGGCCGGGGTGCTGTCCGAGGTGGGCTCCGCTGCCGATACGTTGTCGGCCCTGGCGGTCCTGCTGGGTGTGCTGTCCGAAGCAGGCAGCGCGACCGACAGCATCTCGCAGAGCCCTGGCGGTGCCACCTATGACGTCTCACTGTCCGAGGCGGCGAGTGCCATCGATACGATCACCGGCTTGCTGACTGCGGTCGGCACGCTGAGTGAATCTGGGGTTGCGGCTGACAGTCTGGCGTCCCAAGGGTTGCTTACTGGTGTCCTGACAGAAACTGGCGCGGCTGCTGACAGCCTGGCATCCCAGGCGGTCCTAGCGGGCGCATTGTCTGAGGCCGCGGCTGCAATCGACGCGCTCATCGGCCTGCGTGTCCTGAGCGTCTCCATCGTCGAGACCGGAAACGCAACCGACAGCCTGACTGCTGGCGGGCAGCTGATAGGCGCGGGCCAGCGATTGATCGAGGTCAGGTTCTCAGACCGCACCGTCAGAGTGGATTTCAAGGGCCGAGTCATCAGCGTGCAACTGGCCGCACGCACCATCAACTGAGGGAATGCCATGTCGATCCGTGAACGGATTGCGGCCTACAAGGCTGCGGTCGGGCCGACCGTGTCCGGCGAACTGCGGTATGCGCTGACCGACAGCGAGGGCCTCGCCCTGTCGCTCGAGGTAGGCCCGGGCAAGTGCAGGCACGCCGCTGCCGTTGCCTCAACTGCCGAGGCACTGAAGGCCGCCCTCGAGGCTGCTGACAAGGCGAAGGACGAGAATCTGGACGCCTTTGTCTCCGCAGCGAACAAGGTCGCAGAAGCCTCGCGGAAGTTCTGGGACGCCTTCGAAGGCGAGGAAGTGGACGGCGTGACGATCATCCGGAGGCGGGCATGAACATGAACGAACGCGGTGACGCGAGTGGCGCCGTAGGCGCCTCTGTCGATCTGGCCGCAGCCATCCGCGAGCACCTGCCCGCCCCGCGGTTCCAGTTCAACGTCGAATGCGTCGGCCCCAGGGAGCAGGATCGCGACCGCTACGTCGCCCTGCGTGACAGGCTGGCCGAGGCCCGTCCGCGCTGGTGGCGCTTCCTCGCCAGGCTGAAGGATGTCCGCGATCGCGCTGCTGCTGCGATCGAGTTCGCGGCCATCCCGCTCGAGCAGAAGTGGGCCGACTCGTTCCAGAACACGGTGATGACGGGGGGCAAGAACGACCTGCTGGACAAGTATTTCGCTGGGTCTGGCTACACGGCCGCCTGGTACTTCGGCCTGGTCAGTTCGGTGTCGTTCTCGGCCTATGCGGCTGGCGACACGATGGCGTCGCACGCCGGCTGGACCGAAGCAGGCCCGACCAACGCCCCGAACTACTCGCAGTCGACGCGCCCTGCGAGCTCCTTTGCCGCCGCATCGAGCGGCAGCAAGGCGACGAGCTCGGCGTCGGCCTTCTCGATCACGGCCACCGGCACGGTCAAGGGCGCCTTCGTGACGACGAACAACACGAAGGACGGCACGACCGGCATCCTGTATAGCGCCGGCAACTTCACCGGCGGCGATCGTGCGGTCATCAACGGCGACACGATCAATGTGACGGGATCGTGGTCGGTCTGAGTCGTGAGCGACCTTCAGCTCCTGCCGCTCAACGGTGAACTGTTCTACACGTTCGACTTCTCGGCCGAGATCCCGACAGGCATCTCGATCACGGCGATCGACTACGTGGTACCTGCGCAGCTAGTGCAGTTCGCCGATAGCGACGACCTGGCCAACAAGAAGGGTACGGCCGGATTCCGCAAAGGAGCGACGGGTGTACACGGGCAGACGTTGGTTGTGGAAGCCAAGGCGACGACGTCGAGCTCGCCGGCAGAGAAGATCCCGAAGTATCTGACGATCCGGATCGACTGATGAGTCGCAGCGTCTACAACAGCAGGCGCTGGCGCGACGTCGTTCAGCCTGCCCAGCTGCGCCGCGAGCCCCTGTGCCGCATGTGCAAGGCACGCGGCCACGTGCGCCAGGCGACCGAAGTCGATCACGTGGTGCGGATATCCGAGGGCGGGGATCCGTGGGACCAGGCCAACCTGCAGTCGCTGTGCCATGACTGCCACTCCTCGAAGACGGCGAGCGACAAGACGGGCTCGCCCCTGCGTGGCTGCGACGAGCGTGGCATGCCGATCGATCCGCGGCACAACTGGAATGCGCATCCGTGAAGCCCGTTCCTGGCTTCCCTGGGTATTGCGTCACGGCCCATGGGCGGGTGTATAGCAAGCGCAGCGGGACTCTCAGGGAGTTGAGCGGATCCATCAACAGAGATGGCTATCTGCGAGTGAATGTGCGCCACGGAAGCGGTCGAACCACCCAGCGTTCGGTGCCGGTCCATCGGCTGGTATTGCTGGCGTTCCATGGTGCAGCGCCGACTCATCTGCACGAGTGCAGGCACCTGAATGGACGTCGTTCTGATAACCGAGCAAGCAACCTGCGATGGGGAACACGAGCGGAGAACAACCGTGATGCGGTTCGCCATCGGACAGCGGTTGGATTGCGTGTTGGAGAGGCGCATCCACGAACTCGTATTACATGGGCGCAGGTGGAGGAGATCAGGGCTAAGGCAGCGGATGGCGCCACGTTCACGTCTCTGGCCAAGGAGTACGGCACCGGCGTCGCTTACGTAGGCCGGATCGTGCGTCTGGTCGATCGCATCGCCGCATGAGGCCATAGGCCCATCGAAAGTCTACAGCTTTGACCTTGACGACCGAACGCGCTCATTTCCGCGCACACAGCCAAAAGTCGGGAGAGATTTCTGCGCACTGGAAGGCCGCGTAAACCGACTGCGCTGAAACGCAAGCAGGGGACGCTCCGCAAGTCGCGCACCAACAAGCGCGAGCCGAAGTTGCGCGCTGGTGAGCCGGCGATGCCCGACGATCTCGACGAAGTTGGGAAGCAGGAATGGCGGCGAATCATCGCCGAAGGTCTGAAGCTCGAGGTCCTCACAAAGGCGGACCGCGCGATTGTGGAATCGGCCGTGCGCGCGTATTCGACCTGGCGGCGCAACGAGCGGGTCTGTGACAAGGACGGATACACGTACGAGACCGAGGGCACCGATGGCCAGCGGATGATCAAGCAGAACCCGGCCGCCTCGATCGCCGCCGAGGCCGCGCGGCGCTACCTGTCCGCGATCGGGCAGATTGGTCTGTCGCCCGCGGCACGGCCGAAGGTGAATACGGTGGATCCGGATGAAATCGAAGAGCCGACGGCCAAGTATTTCCACTAGGCCGCCCCGGCTCACGGCGGCCCAGCTGGCGCTGTGCCGAAAGGATCCTGTCACCTACTACGCCCGCGAAGTCGTGGGCGGGCGCATCGTGACCGGACCGCTGGTCGAGCTCGCCGCCGAGCGGCACCTGCGGGATCTGCGCGACGGTCCGAAGCGGGGCCTGTCGTGGCACGTCGAACGGGCGCATCGGGTGTTCGGGTACTTCCGGGAAGTGCTGCGCCTGAACGGCGGGCAATTCGAGGGGCAGCCGTTCGAGCTGATCGGCACCGGCGCCGGCGGCCCGTGGCAGGCCTTCATTGTCGGCTCGCTGTTCGGCTGGTGCGGCGCGGATGGCCACCGCCGCTTCCGGACCGGCTACATCGAGATCGGTAAGGGCAACGGCAAGAGCCCGCTCGCCGGCGGCATGGGCATGTACTGCCTCACGTCGGATGGGGAGAAGCGCGCGGAGTGCTACGCCGCGGCCGCCACCAAGGACCAGGCGATGATCCTGTTCCGCGACGCAGTCGCGATGCGGGACCAGTCCCCCGTGCTCGAGCGGGAGGTCATCAAGTACGGCGGCCTGAAGCCTTACACGATGTTCCACCCGCGCTCGGAGTCCTTCTTCAAGGCGATCTCGTCGGACGACAAGCAGTCCGGTCCGCGACCGCATTTCGCTGCGTGCGACGAGCTCCACGAGCACCCGGACGGGACTGTGGTCGGGATGCTCAGCGACGGCTTCAAGTTCCGGCTGCAGCCGCTGCTGATCGAGATCACGAACTCCGGTGTCGATCGCTCGTCGATCTGCTTCGAGCACCATGACTATTCGGACCGCGTGTTGCGCGGCCACGTGGTGGACGATTCGTGGTTCGCATACGTGTGCGCACTCGGCAAGCGCGACAAGTGGAAGGACCCCCGGGTCTGGATCAAGGCCAATCCCAATCTGGGCGTCTCGGTCAGCGAGAAGTACCTGCAGGAGCAGGTGAAGAAGGCCGAGGGCATGCCGAGCACAGCTTCCAAGGTCCGGCGGCTCAATTTCTGCCAGTGGGTCGGGGCCTCGAATCCGTGGATCGACGCCGACAAGTGGCTGGCGTGCGAGCACGACGACCTGGACCTGGTTCCGTACCGCGGCTCACGGTGCTGGGGCGGACTCGACCTGTCGACGCGCACGGACCTGACGGCGCTCGCGCTTGTATTCATGCGACCGGACGGCAAGGGCTACGATGCGTTCCTCTTCTTCTGGACGCCAGAGGATGGCATCCGCGAGCGCGAGGACCGAGACAAGGTGCCATTCACCGCCTGGCGCGATGCTGGGCACCTGCTGACGACGCCCGGCTCCGTGGTCGAGTATGGCCACATTGCGAAGCGGATCATCGACTATCGCGAAACCTACGGGCTCGAGGTCGCAGCGTTTGACCGCTTCCGGATCATCGACCTGATGCGCGAGCTCGATGACGCGGGGTTCGAGTACGCGCACGTATCGGCGGACAAGTGGAAGGACGAGAAGTCGATCCGCGAGGCACGCGGCCTGATTCTGGCCGAGCACGGCCAGGGCTATAAGGACATGACCCCTGCAGTCGACGGGCTGACAGCCGCGATCGTCAGCAGGCAGCTGCGCGTGAAGACGAACCCCGTGCTGACGTGGAACTCGTCGAATGCCGTGATCACGTCCGGCTCTGCCGAGGAACGGAAATTCGACAAGCGCAAGGCGCGCGGCCGCATCGACGGGATCGTCGCGCTGGCCATGGCCCTGCGTGCCGCCCAGTCTTTCTCTGGCCGCCGCAAGGGCACGATTTACGACACCGAGGAGCTCCTGGTCGTATGAAGATCACGCGCGAAGGCATCGAGGACACCATCGGACTGGCTGGACTCGGGTGCGCGACCGCCGGCAGCTGGATCCTCGGCGGCGCCGGCGTCGGGCTGCTCGTCGCCGGCGTCGTGCTCCTCGGCGTGGTATTCGCCGGCGCGCTCGTTCGCCACGTCCGCGGAACCCGGAAGCCGTGATCCTGAGCTCGCTGTTCGGCGCGTCGTCGTCGCGACCGCCGGAAGATGATTTCTGGTATCTCGACGTCGGCCCGATGACGCGCGCTGGCGTGCGCATCGACGGCGACAACGCGATGCGGATCTCGGCCGTCTACGGCTGCGTGCGGATCATCTCCGAGACCCTGGGCTCGCTGCCGCTGATCACCTACCGGCGACTGTCGGACGGCGGTAAGGATCGCGCGCCGGAGCACTGGGTCTACCCGCTGCTGCACCACCGGCCGAACCGGTGGCAGACGACGATGGAGTTCGTCGAGATGATGACCGCGCACTGCGTACTGCGCGGCAACGCCTACGCGCTGCCGGTGTGGGCCGGCAACGGGACGGTCGAGCAGCTCATCCCGCTGCACCCGGATCGGATGCGCACGGACGTATTGCCGAACGGGCGCATGCTCTATCGCTACCGGAACCCGGTGACGATGCAGGAGGAGACTTATCTCGAGCACGAGATCTTCCACCTGCGCGGGCTGTCGCTCGATGGCCGCGTCGGGCTGTCGGTGATCGGCTACCAGCGCGAGACGATCGGCCTGACGCTGGCCGCCCAGGAGTACGGCGCGCGCTTCTTCGGCAAGGACGCCACGCCGACGCTGGTGCTCACGCATCCCAATCACTTCGAGGACGCCGACGCGCGGGAACGGTTCAAGAAATCATGGCGCGCAGCCCAGCGTGGCGGCAGCGGCACGGCGGTGCTCGAGGACGGGATGAAGGTCGAGAAGCTCGGGGTGTCCAATGAGGACGCCCAGTTTCTCGAGACCCGCAAGTTCCAGATCGCCGACGTGGCGCGCATCTTCCGCGTGCCCTTGGTGCTGCTGCAGGAGACCGAGAAATCGACGAGCTGGGGCACTGGCATCGAACAGTTCATGCTCGCCTTCGTGATCCACTGCATGCGGCCGTGGGCCGTGCGCTGGGAGCAGGCGCTGGGGCGCGCCTTCCTCGAGGACCTGGGCGGCGATGACGCCGGCGAGTACTTCGCCGAGTTCCTGCTGACCGCGCTGCTGCGTGGCGATCAGAAGTCGCGTTACGAGTCCTACGCGAGTGGCATCTCGACCGGCTGGCTGACGCGCAACGAGGCGCGCAAGTTTGAGAATCTGAATCCGCTCCCCGGGCTGGATGCGCCGCTCGCGCCGATGAACATGGCGCCGCCCGGGCAGGCCCGACCGCGCCAGCCGGCCGACGACGAACCGGACGACGAGGACGAGGATGCGGAGGCGGCGACCCGCCTGATCGAGGTCGAGGTCTCGGCCGCACAGCGCATGTACGAGCATGCGTTCCGCACCAAGGATATGGGCGCCTGGTCGGCCTGGATCCAGCGGTTCTACGGGCTCCACCAGGCGACGGTCGTCGCCGAACTTGGCACGTCGCCGGCGATCGCCAGGACCTGGTGCGACGATCAGGCCGGGCAGCTCGAGGCGGCGACCGACAACGACCTGACCGGCGGGCGGCCGAAGGTGCCGGCCGTGCTGGCGGAATGGGCGGCGAACGGCGCCGCCAGGCTCTTGACGCTCAAGCGAGGCAAGGCATGCGAAACGACTTCTTGATCCGATTCCTGAACGAGTACCCGATGGCGATCCAGCCGTCGAAGCTCGCCCAGATCCAGGCCTTCCTCGAGTTCCGCCTGGCCGGCGGGCCGCGGGTCGAATTCGAGGCCCAGCAGGCGCCGTCGTACCAGGTGGCCGGCGCTGTGGCGGTCCTGCCGATCTTCGGCACGATCATCCCGCGGGCGGACGCCTTCACGGACATGTCTGGTGGCGCGTCCCTCGAGCGTGCCGCGGCCCGGCTGCGCCAGGCGCTGGAAGATCCCGCCGTCGGCGCGATCGTGCTCGACATCGATTCACCTGGCGGCTCGGTGTACGGCGTCCAGGAGTTCGCGCAGGAGGTCTACGCCGCGCGCGGCCGCAAGAAGATCATCGCCGTGGCGGACGCGCTCGCGGCCTCGGCCGCCTACTGGATCGGCTCGGCGGCCGAGCAGTTCGTCGTGACGCCGTCCGGCGAGGTCGGCTCGATCGGCGTGGTTGCCATGCACGTCGACTATTCGGAGCGTCTGAAGACCGAGGGCCTCAAGGTCACGTTCATCCACGCCGGCGAGCACAAGGTCGAGGGCAACGCCTACGAGCCGCTCGAGGACGATGCCCGTGCGTTCATCCAGAAGCGGGTCGACGAGTACCACGACGCCTTCGTCGGCACCGTGGCCCGCAATCGCGGCGTCACCAAGGCCACCGTGCTGAAGGAGTTCGGGCAGGGCCGGGTGTACGGCGCCGCCGAAGCCAAGGAGCGCGGCATGGTCGATCGCGTCGCGCCGCTCGTTGAAGTCATCCGCGGATTGCAGCCACGCGCTGCCCGCCCGAATCGCTCTGCGCTGGCGGCGGAAGCCGACATCGCGGAAGCCGTGCTCAAGGCGTCCTAGCGCCCCGTCGGGCTCCTAGCGCCTCGAGAGAAGACCCCGTCCTGGCGGGGTTTCGTTTTTCCACCATCAGGAGATCACGAACATGAACCGACTCGCTGCACTGCAGCGCAAGCTCGACGGGGCGATCAAGGCCTATCGGGCGCACATCGAGACGGCCGAGCCGACCGAGGCCGCCGCGCTCGAGGCGCACAACGCCAAGACCACCGAGCTGAAGGCTGCCATGGACAAGGCCTCGCAGGCCGTCACCGCCGAGCGCGCGGCGCTCGAGGCCGAGCGCCAGCTCGTCCCGGCCCGCAACGCTGTCGATCGCGACCCGGACATCTCCGGCGGCGACGACCTCGCCGACGGCGACCCGAAGCTCGGCTTCCGCACCCGCGCGGACTTCTTCGGCGCAGTCATCGCCGCCGGCATGCACGGCGCCAAGCCGGACAGCCGGCTGCGCTACGAAGCGGCCGCGCCCACGACCGCTGGCAGCGAAAACACCGGCGGCGATGGCGGTTACCTGGTCCCGCCGGAGTACACCCGACAGATCATGCAGCTGGCCCTCGAGGAGGGCTCGTTCCTGCCGCTGACGATGCAGCTGCCGATCACCGGCAACTCGATCAGCTTCCCGGCGGACGAGACCACGCCCTGGGGCACCGACGGCATCCGCATGAACTGGCAGGCGGAGCTCGCCGCGATCACGCAGACGAAGCCGAAGCTCACCGAGCGCACGCTGAAGCTGCGCAAGCTGATCGGCCTGGTGCCGCTGTCCGACGAGCTGCTCGCCGACGCCCAGGCGGCCGGCGCGTTCGTCACGCAGGCGCTCGGTCGGTCGCTGGCCTGGAAGACGAACGACACGATCGTCAACGGCGCCGGCGGCCAGGTGCCGCTGGGCTTCCGGTCGTCCGGCGCGGTGATCTCCATCACCAAGGAGACCTCGCAGACGGCTGACACCATCAACGCGGCGAACGTCGCCAAGATGCTGGGCCGGCTGCTCGGCCAGGCCTCACAGCGCGCGCGCTGGCTGGTGAACAACGACGCCTTCAACCAGGTCATCACGATGACCGTCGGCAACCAGCCGATCTGGACGCCGCCGCAGTCCGGCTTCAAGGACGCCCCGATGGGCTTCCTGCTGGGCCGGCCGCTGATCGTCACCCAGGTCTGCCAGACGCTGGGCGATGCCGGCGACATCGTGTTGGCCGATTTCGGCCAGTACGTGACGATCTCGAAGGGTCCGGAGGCGGCGGAGTCGATGCACATCTTCTTCGACGCCGACGCGACGGCGTTCCGGCTCACGTTCCGCATGGATGGACAGCCGTGGCTCAGCGCGCCGGTCAACCCGGCGAATGGCTCGAGCACGCTGTCGCCGTTCGTGCAGATCGAGGCCCGCGCGTAATCGCGGCGTAACCACCACAACCAAGGAGCACAGCAATGAATCCGAATGCAGTGGCGGAAGCGCTGGCGATCCTCTCCACGATCGACCCGGGCACCGTCAATTCCACCCCCAAGGTCGGCGACTGGGTTCCCGTCAAGAACTACCAGAAGCTGCTCGCGGTCTTCCTGCTCGGCGACATCGCGGCCGAGACGATCGACTGCTCGGTGCAGGAGGCGACCGACGGCTCGGGCACCGGCGCGCAGGCCTACAAGGCTGCCACCCAGCTCGCGGCGCATGCGACCAACAACGACAACAAGCAGATCGTCATCGAGATCGACTGCAGCAAGGTCTCGGCGGGCTTCACGCACGTCGCGCCGCGCATGGTCACCGGTGGCGCGACCGGCGGTCCCGGCGCGGCCGTGATCCTGGGCGTCGTGAACCGGTACGACCCGGCGTCCGACGGCGACCTGGCGACGGTCGTCGAGATCGCCCGCAAGTAATCCAGCTTCGGCTGGTTCGTGTGTGGGGCGGGGCCTTCGGGTCCCGCCCCCTTTTGAGGAGGATGATCGATGCGAGTGAAAGTGCTGCAGAACGTGTTCAGGGGCGGCGAGCTGAACCTGAAGAAGGACGCCGAGCTCGACCTCGATGGCGAGTCGCTCGCGACGGCGCTGCGCCGCGGCTACGTCGAGAAGGCGCCGGCCAAGGCCGCCGACAGCGGCGAAGCCGACAAGGGCAAGAAGGGCAAGAAGGCCGAGTAGCCCATGGGCCTGTCCGTCGTCACCCCGCCGGCGGACGAGCCCGCCAGCCTGGCGGAGGCGAAGAAACACTGCCGCATCGATCACGCGGACGACGACGCGCTGATCGGCGGCTACATTCTCGCGGCGCGGCAGTGGGCGGAAACCTACCTGCGCCGCGCCCTGTGCACGCAGACGCTCGAGCTGACGCTCGACTGCTGGCCGGACACGATCGTGCTGCCGAGGCCGCCGCACCAGAGCGTGACTTCGGTCAGCTACCTCGATACGGCTGGCACGCTGCAGGTCCTGCCGACGACGGACTACCAGACCGATCTCTCGAGCGACAGCCTGGCGGGAAGGATTCGCCCGGCGTACCAGAAGACCTGGCCGAGCCTGCAGCTCGACGTTTTCAATCCGGTGCGGATCCGCTATGTGGCCGGGTATGGCAGCAATCCGTCGAACGTCCCCGATCCGATCCGCTCGGCGATCCTGCTGTTGGTCGGACACCTGTACGAGAATCGCGAGGACGTCGTCATCGGCCCGAACGCGACCGAGATGCCACGCGGCGCCAAGGCGCTCATGGATCCGTACCGGGATCCGGACTCGGCGTTCTGACATGCGCGCCGGCCGCCTGCGGCACCGGGTCAGTCTCCAGGCACCTAACCCGACACGGAGCACTGAGACCGGCGCCAGCGTGCCCGCCTGGGTGACTGAGGCGAAGTTCTGGGCGAACGAACTACCGCAGGGCGCGCGCGAGTTCGTCAACGCCCAGACGCGGCACGGAGATCTGACGACGGTGTTCAGCTGTCGCTACCGCAGTGATGTGACGCGCGCGAAGCAGCTGGTCTGGGATGGGCGCACCTTCGACATTCTCGGCTTCTGGAATCCCGATAGCCGCAAACGTGAGCTGCTGATCGCCTGCCGCGAGTACGTCTGATGGAACAGGCCGGGGACGGGATCACCGTTGCCGTGCCTGGCATCCGGGATCTCATTGCCGAACTCAAGGCGCTGAACGAGAACATCGCACGCAGGACGGTGCGTAAGGTCATCCGCGAGGCGGGGGAGTACATCCTCCGGCGTCTCAAGGCCAACGCGCCGGTCTTCACCGGCAAGCTGCGCTTCAACCTGGACGTCGTGACGAAGTGGAAGAGCCGCAGCGGCATCATGGTGGCCAAGGTCCGCGTCTCGACGCAGGGAAAGGCCGAGAATCCGCGCAATGCGTTCTATTGGCGGTTCGTAGAGTTCGGCCACCGAATCGGCAGCCGCGTCACCGGCAGGCTCGTCAGGCTTTCGCGCGCACGCACCGCTACGGGCCGAGCCGTGCATGCGGCGCGCGAACGCGCCGGCCATCTCAAGGGCGCAGCGAGTCGTGGATTCATCGAGGGCCAGGAATACGTGCAAAAGACGCAGCGCGAGATCCAGCAGCCTGTGACGTCGATGTTCTTCCGCGCACTTGAGCAGGCAATTACCAGGAGGCAGAAGCGCGGATGAGCACCGCCAAGGTCGTCTATGCGCGGCTGACCACCTTCGCCGGCACATCCTCGGCGATCGGGACTCGTATCTGGCCGCACCAGGCGGATCAGGGAACGCCCTATCCGTATGTCGTCTATGAGGAGTTCGACGGCGAGCACTACCCGACGATGGGTGAGGACGGCGACCTGGTAACCGCGCGGGTGCGCGTGAACCTCTGGCACAACGACTACGACGCCGGGCGCGCCCTTGTGGATCAGGTGCGGCTCGCATTGCAGCGGTTTCGTGGCACCGCCGGCGGCGTGACCGTGGACGACATCTTCACGATCCCCGGATCCCCGGTGGTCTTCGACGATCTAGCGCGGGCCTGGAACTTCCAGCGTGACTTTGAAGTGATCTATCGGGAGTAGGCATGGCGAAGAACGTCCTCACGAACGCCCTGATCGCGCTGGGTGGCTATAACCTGCGCTCGCAGGCGAACCAGGTCGGCATCAACTATGAAGCCGATGCGCTGGATGCCAGCACCTTCGCCTTCGATACACATGTGCACGAGGGAGGGCTGAAGGTCGCGGCGATGAGCGCGGCCGGCCTCTGGGAAGCCGAGTATCCGGATCGGGAGCTGTTCGAGAAGATCGGCAACGGCGTCCTGATGACGGTGGCGCCTGGCATCACGGCCGGCGACATCGCCTACTTCCACAACGCGCTCGCCATCCAGTACAACCCGAACGCCCAGATCGGGCAGATGTTCGGGTTCACGCTTGCGACCGCCGCCCAGGACCGCCTGCTGCGCGGGACCCTGATGGAATACCGGACCGGCGTCGCCGCGAACGCGAACGGCACCGGCCGTCAGCTTGGTGCGGTTGCGGCCGGGCAGTCGATCCACTGTGGCCTGCATGTCACGGCAGCTCCTGGGACCACTCCTTCGCTGACGGTGATCGTCGAAAGCGACGATAACGCCGGCTTCACGACCCCGACCACGCGGATCACGATGAACGCGGCGACGGGTGTCACTTCGCAGCTGGCGTCGCTTGCCGGCGCGATCACGGACGATTATTGGCGCCTGCGCTGGACGGTGTCCGGCTCAGGCCTCGGCTTCAACTTCATCGGCTCGCTCGCCATCCAGTGAGGTAATCGGTCATGGCCAAGCTCGTTCTCACGAACGCCTTCTTCTCGGTCAATGCGGTGGACCTGTCGAGCCGGGTGCGACAGGTCGCCATCAACTACGAGGCCGACGCGGTGGACCAGTCCACCATGGGAGACGGCACGCACACCTTCCTTGCCGGGCTCAAGAATTACTCGGTGGACGTGACGTTCGCCCAGGACTTCGCCGCCGGCAACGTCGACGCGACGTTGTTCCCGCTGGTCGGCACGGCCATCGCGGTCGAATTCCGGCCGACGACGGCTGCCCGGTCGGCCACGAACCCGGGCTACAACGCGACCATGCTGCTCGCGTCCTACAACCCGGTCGGCACCCAGATCAATGCGCTGCATGAGGCGCCCGTGCGCTTCGTGCCGGGCGGCGCCTCGCCGACCCTGCTGCGGAGCACGTCCTGATGACGGCACGCGAGCAGATCCTGGCGGCGCAGGACCTCAAGAAGGTCGAGATCGACATTCCGGAGTGGGGCGGCAAGTTCTACGTCCGCGAGCTCACCGGCACCGAGCGTGGCGAACTCGAGCGCCGCATCAGCGAGATGGCCAAGGCGAACACGCTGCGCGAGAACTACCGCGGCCTGGTGGCGATTGCGAGCCTCGTCGACGAGGGTGGCACGCGGATCTTCACGTTCGACGATCTGGCACAGGTCTCGGCGAAGTCCGGCAAAGTTCTGGAGCGTGTCGGCAAGGCAGCTGATGGGCTCAACAAGCTGTCCGACGAAGAGGTCGAAGCCCTCTCAAAAAACTGAGAGCCCAGCCGCTCCGGGTCTACTGGATCGGGCTCGCGCGCGAGCTGGGGATGACCGTCAACGAGCTGCTGAGCCGACACACGAGCGCCGAGCTCGCCGAGCAGCAGGCTTATGACCTGCTGCGCATGCGCAACGCAGATGAGGCCGAGCAGGCGCGCGCGCTCAACCGGGCCGTCGAGGATGGCCTCCACTCCATCAAGAAGCAGGTGAAAAGCTAGTGGCCCTGTACAACATCCTTTTCGACATTGCCGCGCGCACGGCGAAGTTCGAGGAGGGAATGACCCGTGTCGATCGCCGGCTCGAGGGGATGCAGCGCCAGGCGGGCAAGATCGGGCAGAGCCTGAAGAGTCTTTTCATCGTTGGCGGTGCCGCGGCATTCGTGCGCGAAATGGCGGCCGCCGGCGACGAGATGAAGACGCTGGCGGAGCGCACCGGCCGCAGCGTCGAATCTCTGTCGCAGCTCGACTACGTGGCCCAGCGTGGCAACACGTCGCTCGAGTCGCTGATCAAGGGCCAGGACCAGCTGGCCAAGAAGATGGGTGCGACGGACGACGAGGGCAAAGCCGTCGTCAAGGTCCTGGATGAACTCGGGCTGTCAGCAAACCGGTTGCGCTCGCTGTCTCCGGATCAGCAGCTCGACATGATTGCCGACGCCATGGGCGGGATCGAGGACCCGACCCGGCGCGCGCGCATCGAGATGACGCTGTTCGGCAAGGCTGGCACCGAACTGGACCCGATCTTGCGGTCGGGCGCTGGCGGCATTCGCGAACTGCGCGAGGAAGCCGACCGGCTTGGCATCACGATCGATGCGCTTGAGGCGGAGCGCCTGTCGAAGCTAGACGATCAGCTCGAGGCGACGGCTGGGCAGTTTCGCAAGCTCAAGACCGAGATCGCCGGCGTGCTTGCACAGCCGGTGGGCGCGTACTTTGAGCTGCTGCAAAAGGGTTTCGTCGGCTGGCGGGCCATGCTCTCCGTCACCGGCGACGAGATGGAGGAGATCAACGAAAAGGTCGAAGCGCTGCGCATGGAACAGCGCAAGCTGCAGGACGAGCAGCGCCACATCGGCGAGAGCCAGCGCCGGACCGACCGGCTGCAGGAGATTCGGGACGAGATGGCGCTGCTCGCCGAGCGGCAGGAGTACCTGCTCAGCGAGCCGCGCATCATGGCGCGCTACGAAGCCGACATGGCCGCGATCCGGGCCAAGCAGAATGCCGCTGCGGAGGAGGCCGCGAAAAAGGTCGAGGAAGAGGCCAAGGCAGCCGAAGAGGCGGCGAAGGCATACGCCAGGATGCGGGCGGAGATCAAGGAGCTGATCGAGCAGGAGAAGTTTCTCAATTCGCTGGAGCTGAAGTATCCAACGCCGCTGCTGGACGATGCCGAGTTCGAGCGCGAGATCGACAAGGCGGGCGCCATGATCGAGAAGGGCGCCAAGGAAGACCAGAAGGTTCTGGACGAGATCTACAAGGAGAATGCCGAGAATTTCGGCGACTCATTGGGTGAGATGACGGTCTTCGCCGAGCAGGCGTTCCGCAACATCCAGTCCTACCTGGCGGACTTCCTCTTCGATCCGTTCGACAAGGGCATCAAGGGGATGCTGCGCGGGTTCATCAACGTCATCCGCCGCATGGCGGCTGAGATCGCCGCTGCGCAACTGCTCAAGGGGCTCGGGCTGGCCGGCCCAGGTGGCGGATTTCTCGGGACGGCGCTCGGCGCTTTGTTCGGGAGCGTTGGTGGCAGCGGTGGCGGCGGTAGCGGCGGTGGCGGGCTGGCATCGAGCTTCCGCGGTTTGGCGGCCGAGGGAAAGACACTTCACCCTGGCGAATGGGCGATCGCCGGCGAGAAAGGACCAGAACCAGTCTTTGGCGGCACGAGTGGCGCGACCATCGTGCCGATGGACAAGATGGGCCGCCAGGTGCAGCGCAACATCTCCATCAGCGCACCCCTCGTCATTTCTGTGGATGTCGACTCGCGGAGCGACCGGGCGGCCATCCAGCAGGATGTCGATCGCATTGTTCGGGCCGGCATCGGCGAATACCACGAGTTCTGGCGTGACCAGCTGAGCCGTGGGGCATTCGCGTGACGGACTTCTATTGGCCGACCCTGCTCGAGCCGGCGGCGTCCAGGCTTGAGATCCTGAGCAGCGCCGGTCGGTTCGTATCTCCGACGTCCGGGTTCACGCGCACGATATCGCGCCCTGGCGAGCGGATGCGTCTGACGCTGAACTTCGAGAACACGAACTCGGCCAAGCGGGCGGCGATCCAGTACGCGCTTGCGAGGATGCAGGGCGCGACGCACCGGATCTGGGCGCACGACCACAGCAACCGGCTGCGTGGCTCGTTCCCTGCTACCGAACTGCTGACGAATAACACCTTCGCGAACGGCGTGACCGGCTGGTCGTCCCAGCAATCGACCCTTTCCGTGTCCGACCGCGTCATGCGCGTGACGGTCGCGAAGAATATCGCGTCCGGCGCGCCCGCCTTCTACCAGGCTCCCACCGTCACCCAGTACGCGCCCCACGTCTTCCGCAGCATTCTCGGTGCGCGCAGCCGCACCGGGTTGAATGCCGGGACGTACATTGACGGCGTCTCGAATTATTCGGCGGATGCTCAGGGGTTGCAGACTCAGGTAGTCGTGCCGATGTCGACGTCGGTCGGCTCTACCTATCCGGTGGTCTACGACACCGCCGAGAACGTCACCATGACCGGCGACTGGATCGAATGCCCGTGGTGCTCGCTGTCTCGCTGCGCGCTGGTGGACAACGGCGGCAATCTGCTGCTGCAGTCCGACGACTTCACGACCACATGGACGAACACGCGCAGCACGGACGCGGCCAATTCGACAACCGCGCCGGATGGCACCACGACCGCCGACTCAATCATCGAAGACGCGACCGCGAGCAATACACACGATATTTGGCAGACGGTCACCGTCGCCAGTACGACCAACCTCGACTATGCGGCCGGCATTTGCTTGAAGGCTGGCACACGCAGCTTCGCAAGACTGGCAATCCGTGAAGAGACCGGCGGCTTCGATTGTTACGTCGACATCAATTTGACGACGGGCGCGATCGGGACTCCGACGGCTGGGACAAACTGGTCGAACCCTCGCGCTTTTGTCGTGAACCTTGGCGATGGCTGGTGGGGCCTGTCGCTGGTGGGCCGAAAGACGAACGCGGCGACTGGTATGACACTCAGGCTCTACATGGCGAACAGCCTCGGCGGCACCACATACACCGGCGACGGCGCATCGCTGCTCTATGCGTGGCGTGCGAACCTCAAGCAATCGTCGGTCCCGACCCGACTGACGGCTACTACGACCGCGCCCGTGGCCGCAGCCTCGCAGGCGCTCGCCGGCCCGCTGCATACGAAGGGCTGGCCGGCCAGCACGAACGGGCTGCTGCTGCCTGGCGACCAGGTGCAGATCGGCAACCAGATCCACATCGTCACGTCGCCGGTCAATTCCGACGCGGCCGGCAGGGCGACCCTCGACTGCTATCCGGCCAGGCGCTCGGCACCGGCCGAAAACGTCCCGATCATCGTGAACCAGCCGATGGGCAAGTTTTTCCTCGAGTCCGACGCGAACGGTTGGGGCAACAAGCCCGGCATCTTCTCCGACGCCGAGATCGTGCTCGCCGAGGCCGCGTAAATGGGCCGCTGGACGAGCTCGGCCAATGAGGCGGCCGCCTCCGCGCAGTCGGTGGTCCCGGTCATCTTCGCCGACCTCGACATCCCTGGCGACCGGCTGCGATTGAACGACTCGAATACTACCCTCGACTGGGGCGGCTTTACCTGGCTGGGGGCCGGCCCGTTCGGCGGCCTCGAGGCGATCGAGGAAGGGCAGGATCTCATCGCCCAGCCGGTGAAGCTGATCCTGTCCGGCGTCGACACGAACATCATCACCGACGCCATGACGACGCAGTACCAGGGGCGGGCGATCACGATCTACGTCGTCCCGCTCAACCCCGAAACGCTGGCGCTGACCGACGCGCCCGAGGAGGTCTGGTCCGGGTTCATGGACGTGATGAAGGGCGAGGTCGATCACGGGCAGGGCCGGATCGTCCTGACCTGCGAGCACTGGCTTCGGGTGGATCCGGCGGCGAGCCGCTACACCGACGAGCAGCAGCAGGCGCTCTTTGCCGGCGATCGCTTCTTCCAGTTCACGCACGAGATCCCGAACTTCGTCGGCAAGTGGGGCGCCCGGGACGTCGGCTATGGCGGGACGGGTGGCGTGGATCACTCGCCTGGCCCGCGCAACCGTAGGCAGCCGTTCTGATGCGCCGGCAGGACTGGGTCTCCCGTCTTTGGCGGGAGGTGAACACCTGCGCGTTTGCCCCGTTCGCCTACGGGCAGGTCGATTGCTGCACGTTCGTCGCCAGGTGCGTCGATGCGATGACCGGCGGCGACCTGGCGGCGAAGCTGGCGCAGTGCTACCACGACCGGCGCTCGGCGAGGCAGTTCATCCGCGCCGAGGGCGGGATCGAGCTGGCGATCGCCGGCTTCCTGGGCGACAGCATTCCCGGCGCCAACGCCAGCCCGGGCGATGTCTGTCTGATCGAGACCGAAGATGGTCTCGGCGCCGGGATCTATCTCGGTTCCGTGATCGCGGTGAAGGCTGACTGCGCGCCGTCCTTCTACCCACTTTCCTGCGCCCTCGCGCACTGGCGGGTCTGATGGGCAAGGGCGTCAAGGGTTTTATCCTCGGCGGTCTGGCGATCGCCGCCTCGTTCATCCCCGGCGTCGGGCCGGTGCTGTCGAAGTTCCTGCTGACGGCCGGCATCTCGTTCGTGACCGGGGCGCTGGCCCAGGCGCTTGCCCCGAAGCCGAAGCGGCCGCGCCCGAGTTACCAGGTGCAGTACAGCGGCACCGTCGAGCCGCGGGCGATCATCTACGGCCAGATCAGAACGTCCGGCATGAACGTGATCCCCGCCTGGACGTCTGGCGACGGCAACAAGTTCCTGCACCAGGTCATCGCGATCGCCGGTCACGAAGTCGAGGACATCACCGACGTCTACTTCAACCAGGACACGATCGCCGACGCAGACATCGGCTCAATTACCGGCGCCCTGACCGACGGCGCGGTCGGCGGCAGCGGCACCTACGAGGGCGTGGCGTGGATCCGGCGCTACCTCGGAACTTCCGGGCAGACGGCCGACTACATCCTCGACACCGCCTTCACGGCCTGGACGTCGAACCATCGGGGCAGGGGCGTCGCCTACGTCGCGACCCAGTTCCAGGTGGACGAGGACGCCTACCAGACCGGGCAGCCGCAGCAGTCGTTCCTCGTCAAGGGGAAGAAGTGCTACGACCCGCGCCTCGACACCAGCCCGGGCGCGAACCCGACGAACGCGTCGTACATCGCCTATACGACGAACCCGGCGCTGTGCCTGGCCGACTACCTGACCGACACGAACGTCGGCTGCAAGATTCCGACCACGAAGATCGACTGGGATCTCGTGGTGGCGGCGGCGAACGAGTGCGACGAGACGGTGTCGGTGCCGAACCCGCCGTCGACGCAGAAGCGGTACACCTGCAACGTCCGCATCTTCGTCGCCACGACTCCGGCGGAGCGGCGCGACAACATCGTCCTGCTCGCCTCGGCAATGATGGGTTACGTCAATTTCCAGGGCGGGAAATACCGGATGTACGCCGGCGCCGCCCAGTCGAGCGACTACACGCTCACGGACGACGACCTGGTCGGCGGGGTGTCGGTCACGACCGAAATATCGGCCGACAAGAAGTACAACTACGTCCCCGGTCAGTTCTACGATGCGTCGCGGAACTACCAGCTGCTGCCGTTCGAGCCGCGCTCCAATTCGACCTACGAGACGAACGACGGCGGCCGCAAGGAGCGCGAGGTCGAGTTCCCGGCCTGCACGAACCAGTACGAGGTGCAGCGCAACGCGATCATCATCCTCAAGCGGTCGCGCCGGAAGCTCGAGATCTCCGGCCGGTGGGGGCCTACGGCCTACAAGGTGCGGCCCGGCAAGGTCGGCAGGCTGACGCTGAACGAGTGGGGCATCGTGAACCAGCTGGTGCGCTGCCAGAGCTGGAAGATGCTGCCGGACTGGACGTTCGAGTGCACCTTCATCGACGAGCTCGCGTCCGACTGGGACGACCCGGCGGTCGGCGACTACACGGTTCCCACCTCGAGCGTCGGCCCGACGCATGGCGACTTCGTGCCGGCGCCGCCCGAGAACTTCACCGCGACCCCGGTCGTGGACGGCATCCTCTTCCAGTGGGAGCCGCCACCGAATGCCGTGGTCGGCACCCTGTACACGATTTACGAGTACACCTCGGCGACGCCGTTCTCGTCGGCGACGGCGGTCGCATCGAACCTGACCGGCACCAGCCGCACGGTCATCAAGTCGGACACGACGACCCGCTACTACTGGGTCACCGCGAAGGCCAGGCGGTTCGGGACTGAGTCGGGTCCGGCACCGGCTGGGGATGGCGTACCAGCGGCGGCGTTGACGATCACGACTGGGTTCCGCCTGGTCGCGGATCGTCAGTCGCACTTCAAGACGCTGGTCGGGACTGGCACCGGCAGCACGAACAACACGACCACCGTGACGCCGATCGATGCTGGTGGATCGGTGACCTACACCTGGACGCGCATCAGCGGCAGCACGAAGCTGGAAGCGATCAGCCCGTCGTCGGCGACGACCGGATTCCGTGTCGTACCAGCGACTCCGCTGGCGGATCAGGAGCAAGTGAGCGCGATCTTTGAGTGCGAGGGCGACGACGGTGTCGATACCGCAACGCTCGAGGTGAGCGTGACCATTTTCCGCGACGATTCGTTCGGATCATAGGAGTCATTCCCAGATGAACCTTGAGGCCATCGAGCGCTGGTTTTTCCCTGACGACTCCAATCCGAAAGCCGTCAGGCAGTACCGCCGGCGCTTGGCGTTGGTGGCATGCGGCGCGTTCCTCGGTCTGTACGGCTTCGTGATGCCGGCGATGTTTGCCGGCTGGCCCATGATCGGCCAGGTCGCCTGGTCGAAGGATGGCAACGAGCCGGTGGAGACGAAGATCGAAAACGCTGTGAAGCCCATACTCCAGCGGCTCGACAAGATGGAGGCGGGGCTTACGACGCAGGCCGAGGTCTCGAACTCGTTGCTGCTCGAGCTCACAGAGAAGACGCTGACAGATCTCAATCGCCGGCGGTGCACGGCGGCAACGCAAGCCGACCGCGACTATTGGCAGAGCGAGATGAACAAGCTCAAGCCGCGGTATCTCAAGTACAGCGGCGGCGTCGCCTACGAGCAGCGGAACTGCTCGGACCTGTAGCGCCATGCCCAAGTTCAGCGCAACGTCGCGGGCGCGGCTCGCGACGTGTGATGCCCGTCTGCAGGAGATCCTGAACGAGGCGATCGAGATCGTGGACTTCACGGTCCTCGAGGGACACCGCAACCAGGCGGACCAGGACAAGGCCTTCGCCGAGGGCAAGTCGAAGCTGAAGTGGCCGAAGGGCAAACACAACGCGCTGCCATCGCGCGCGGTGGACGTGGCGCCGTGGCTGCCGGAGGTGAAGATCGACTGGGGCGACGTCGTCGCCTTCGGTCGGCTGATGGGAGTGATCCAGGCGATCGCGCACCGGCGCGGGGTGCGGTTGCGGTTCGGCCTGGACTGGGACGGGGACTTTCGCACGGTCACCCGCGATCCCGGCGAGTCGTTCATGGATGCCCCGCACGTCGAGCTCGTCGATCCATAGGAGAGACCCATGACCTTTGCCGACCTGTTGCACAAGTTTTTCCTCTTCCTCTGGGACAACAAGCAGAAACTGTCGGCGACCGCGATGGCGGTGCTGAGCGTGCTGCAGCTGTCTCCTGACCTGGCGGAGCTGATGGAGCCGCAGACCTACAAGGTCACGATGCTGGTGATCTCGGTGCTGATGGTGATCTTCGCGTCGATGAGCAATGCGTCGCCGATCAACCCGGTGCCGCCGAGTCAGCGCGGATTCGCGCGCCTGTCGATTCTGGCGGCCCTGGCGGGCATCGTGCTCACCGGCTTGGCGCTGGGTGCCTGCACGAGCACGAAGGCGGCGTACAAGGAGGCGCAGTCGCCGGACGAGTACGCCTACGTTGTGGCGGAACATTACAGCGTGCTGGTGAACGAGGCGGCCGACTTCGCCGCGCTCGCCACGACGCCCGAGTCGGTGAAGGCGGCGCTGAAGGCGGCCGACGCCCGGGCGAAGCCGCTGGTGCTGAAGCTGCGCGGGCTGGCGGCGACCTACGTGGCCGCGAAGACCGCGGACAATCAGGAGGCACTGCAGACGGCGCTCAATGCCGCGGTGCTGGCAGTGGCGGATTTCATCCGCACGCTGCGCGCGGCCCAGGGGTCGCCGACCGGCGCCGCATGGGAGCCACCCTCTGACCAGATCCTCGCGCTCGCAGGAGGTGTCGCATGAACTCGTTGCTGTGGTTCATTACGCTCGGCCGCACGGCAGGCCTCGCGCTCAACCTGGCCGGGCAGGCGAAGCTCGGGCAGGTGGTCGACAACCTGGCGACGATCGCCGAGTCCGGGCAGGACGTCGAGGCGCACCTGGCGGCGGTGCGCGCGAAGCTCGAGGAGCTGCACGCCCAGGGCGGAACGATCGGCGACGCGGACTGGGACGCGGTCATCGCCAGCATCGAGGCCGGCTCGAAGCGGTTGCAGGACAGCTGACCTGCCGCGCCTGATCGACCTCGACCCGCGGTTCATGCGGGCCGAGGTGCGCGAGGGCGAGTACCAGCGTGTCCGCCCGGGCGCGGATCCGTTGAATTACACGGACGCCGACGTCGAGACCGTCCGTGGCCCCCGCGAGTACCTGGTGCGAGTCGCCACGCTCGAGGAGGCGCACGGACTCTGGTTCCTCTGCCCGCTGTGCTTTCAGCGCAATGGCGGCGCCGTCGGTACGCACTTCGTCATGATCGGCTTTGCAGGGAAGGCGCCGCCAGGAACGATGTCGAAGAACAAGGCCGGCGCCGATACACGCTGGTCGGTATCCGGCTCACGCTTCGAGGATCTGACGCTGCAGCCGTCCATCCTGTTAGACGGGGAGGGTTGCGGCTGGCACGGATTCGTGACGAACGGGGACGCGGCCTAGAGATCAGGCCTCGGCGCGCGCCTCGTCCGACTTCGTCGGCCACGGCCGTCCTGGCTTGCGCTGCCAGGTTTCCTGGAAGGTCGACAGGTCCGCCTTGCGCCAGATCTTCCCGCACGCCAGCTTGGCATGCGGGGCAGGGAAGTCGGCCCGCTCGAGCAGCTGGAACACGCGCTGCTTGCTGACGCTGAGGATCTGAGCGATCTCGAAGATGCCGACGAGCTTGTCGGGGCGGGCGTTGATCCGGCGATCGTTTTCTTCGCCGGTCATCACGTGAACGGCGACCGGCTCGCCGGCGACCAGCGCGCGCACGCGCTGCAACGCCTGCGTCATGGCATCGGCCATCGTGTCGGCGTCGAGTACCACCGTGGCCTCGAGGCGCGTGCTGCCGGGGTTGCCGGCGGCCGCGGCGACTTCGGCGACCGCGAAAAGCTGATTCTGAGTGAGCGGCCGCTCCGTGCGGAGCACCACATCGACCGCGAATTCCTTGGCGTTCATCCTATCCTCCTGCGCCCCTAGATCGGGGCGCCTCTCCTGCGCAGCTGCGACTTCAGGTTCTGCCACGCTCGCCAGTCGCTCGGCGTCTTGTGGACCGGAACCCCGGACAGGCTCTTGTCCGGCGGGTAGAGCATCCAGCCCTTCTTCGTTTCCACGACGCGCCAGCCCTGCCACTTCTGCGCGTCCCTGATCAGCTGCTCGATTTCCTTCTTGTCCATGCCTTTATCCTTTACTATTGCCCTGCGGTCAAGTGTTATTATCCACTAACCCTTAACGGAGTCAATAGTTATTTATTGGCACGGACAGTGGCCCCCAGATCGGGGCGTGTGCCGGACGCATTTAGATGGTCGTGTCGCGCAGCCTCGAGGACGTGGGTAGCCAGATTCGATGCAGGCCCCCGCTACCAACCCATCTACCGGAGCGGCCGCCCACGGCCATTACCGTGCGCCAGGCGGCCAGTTCCGCGACCACGAAGCCAGGCTCCTCGGCCGGCCGGCACCGGATGGTGCCGAGGAGGCCCGCCAGGACCTCGCGTGAGGCGCCAACGTCCTCCCCCTCCAGAATCTCCCGCATCCCCTCCACCGACTCCCGCCAGAGCTTCTCCGAAGGCCACGGCAGGTCCAGCGCCTCGTCGAGGTGTCGCCGGGCCTGATTCAGCGCCGGCGCGGCAGTCTCCCGCGACAGAATCCCCTCCCTGACCAGGCGCTCGAGCTCGCGCACCTCCGCGCGCGCCGGGTGCGGCTGGCGCTCCGCCTCCCGGCGGGCGTCCCTCAGCGCCTCCATCCCCACCTTGATCCCCTCCGCAGACAGCAGCTCGTCCATGACCGGCCTCAGGATGCCGTCCTCCGCGATCGCCCGCGGCACGCTCCGGTCGTTCGCACAGGCATGCTCGCCGCCGCCGTGATAGGTCCCGCAGACGTAGCGGTGCTGGCTGCCGCCGACGACGATCAGCTTCGCCCCGCACAGCCCGCACTCGAGGATGCCCGACAGTAGATACCTGCGCGCGCCGCCGCGGCCGCCACCGTTGGCGCGGAACCGCTCCTGGACCCGCTGCCAGGTCACCTCGTCGATGACCGGTTCGATGTCACTGACGACCCACTCCGAGCGCGGCCGCTCCCGGCGCAGGCGCCGGCCGGTGTCCGGATCGCGGATCCACTGCGAGCGGTTCCAGACCAGGCGGCCCGCATATCGCTCGTTGTGCAGGATCGCGTGCAAGGCGGATACCAGCCATCGCCCTCGAGGCCGGCTGCGGTTCCACGTGGCACCAGGCGACGGGATCCCGCGGCGGTTCAGGTCGCCGGCGATCGCCTTCATGGTCTCGCCGCCGGCGAAGCGGGCGAAGATCTCGCGCAGGACCTCGACGTCGTCGTAGGCACGCCCGCCTGTCGCGCGCCGCTCGCGAGCGCGCAGCTCGAGCGCCGAGTGCGTCCTCGAGGCGATCTGGGCGCGATACTCCTCGGACAGGATCCCCGACAGCCCAGCCTGCATGCGGGCCGTGCGACTGTCCGAATCGAAGCCGTCCTGGATCCCGATGACCCGCACGCCGCGGTGCCGCAGGCGGGTCAGCAGCGGCGCCAGGTCCTGCGATCTGGACAGGCGCGACAGGTCCGTCAGGAGCAGGACATCCTCGCGCTGCAGGGCTGCCAGAGCGTCACGGACACCGCGCCGGTTGCCGAGCGCGGCGCCGGATATCCCCTCGTCAGCGTGCTCGCCAGCGACGGTCCAGCCGCGCGCGGCGGCGTACTCGCGGCAGACGCGCAGCTGGTCGTCAATCGAGGCCTCGGTCTGGCGCTCGGTGCTGTAGCGGGCGTAAAGAATCGCGCGCAATGTCACGGCTCGTGCCGGGGTATCTGGACCTTCTCATCGCACATTTGTCGCAGCTCGCGCTCGCGTGCTTTCGGTATTTCCGGCCATCCGTTGCAGCCAGCGTAGGTGAGAAGCGCGTCTACCGGATGGCGCGTCAACCGATAGCGCAGCCGGTAGTATGTTCGGCGAACAGCCCCCCACATGAAGGCCAGCCTACCGGCTCGGCGCGCGCCGCGGCAACTTCGGTCGGATCACCCGCCTGGCCATGAACCGGGCGATCTCCCGGAGGCCCCAGGGCGGTAGCGGCAGACGTTCGGCGGGGCGGCTCATTCCGGCATCACATGCCGTGTGAGCGCGACCAAGCCCGGGCTCGGATAGTCGATCGCGCCCAGCGTGCGCAGACGGCCGAGGTTGTTCGTGTAGGCGCTCGAGGCCGCGCTCGCGCCGACCGCTTCAGCCAGATCGGACTTCCCGATCGTCGTCGGGTGGCGGGCGACGAGATGCTCGAGGATCCTGCGCTGCGCCGGCGTGACGACGTCGAACCAGTGCTCGTGCATCGTGCGGTCGTCATCCGTGATCCGCGCGAGATCCTGCCCGGCTTTGGTCAGTTCTACGAGCCCGGGAGCCGGGTAATCGATGAGGCCCGCAGATCGCAGGGCTCCCAGATTGTTCGTGTAGGCGCTGGATCTTGCTGATGCGCCGCAGACGGCCGCGAGGGTCTCCTTCCTGGGAGGGTAAACGCCGCGCTGATCGCACCAGGCGAGCTTGTCGAGGATCCGCTGCCGCGCCGGCGGGAGTGAGCCGTTCCCGGTGGGGGCCGCGCCGGCGTCAATCTGCCGGTGCAATCTGGTGCGGCCACCGTTCCCTCCCGTTTGGCTCCCTATGCGGGCTACCCCGGGCCGGTGCGTGTGACCCTGCGAGGCCGGGTTCTCCGCCGGCGCGACCTTTTCTAGTTTGCCTACGAGTTCGTGTTGGCGCAGGAGCAGCGTCTCGCCAAGTTTGCCGATCGTGACAACTTGGGACGTGATCTCGCGGATCAGCTCGCTGCGGCCGGCGGCGCGCCCGGCTTCGATGCCCTCGGCTCGAGCGCGGACCAGGTCCTCGCGATTCGGACCGGCCACCGGCTGCGCGCGCTTCGCCAGCGTCAGCTCGCGCCGCGCGCCGGCGAGCTCGCGCCGCAGGTCCTCGAGCGTCTTCTGCTCCTGGGCGGCCTCTTTCGGCAGATCTGCCAGCTTCGGCAGCACCGCCTTGATCGCGGCCGTTGGCTTGGGCGGCGCCTGCAGGATCCGCTTGCCGGCCTTCGGGTGCGACGTCTGGACGTCGCCGACCCGCAGCTGGCGGACGACGGGCGACAGCGCGGGGCCGAAGGCGTAGAAGTCGCCAGGATCCAGCGCGCGCAGCTTCTCCATCGCCTCCCGCGGCGTCATGCCGAGCTCGTCGGCGGCGCGCCGCACGTCGACGTCGAGCCCGGTGCGGCCGATCAGCTTGTTCAGCAGCTCGGCCGCGGTGTCCTTGTGCAGCTTCGCCAGGCGCTGGGTCGCGGCGATCAGCGCGAAGCCGCGCTTGCGACCGCGCGTCGCCAGGTCGATCACGGCGCCGGCGGACTCCGCCTTGCCAGCCTCCGGGCAGAAGACGTGGGCCTCGTCCAGGACCACGAGGGTCGGGCGCCACAGCGATTTCGGCGCGTTCACGAGCGCCTCGCAGAACAGCCGCACGAACGCCTGGCGCTCGTGGGCCTTGAGGTCGTAGATGTCCAGGATCGCGCTGACGCCGGTCTCGAGCAGCCGGCGGGCGAGGAGGGCGGCCGAGCGCGGGTGTGCTACCGCATCGCCGTCGTGGGCGGCCGCGATCACGTAGTCGAAGCGTTCGCGCAGCGTCGGGAACTCGCCCTCTGGGTCGATCACGAGCTGCTGTACCTGGCCGGCGGTCTGCTCGAGCAGGCGGCGGATCGCCCAGCTCTTGCCGCCGCCCGAGTTCGCCTGGATCAGCAGGCGCGTCTCAAGCAGGCGCTGCAGGTCGATCGTTGCGGCGCCGTCGTCGCCGGCGAACTTGCCGAGGGTCGGTTTCATGCCCGCGTCTTCACGGCCGACAGCCGCTCGTGGCCACGCGGCCGCTGATCTGGAATCGCTGGCGTAGCGGATCCGGTGTCAACGAACCCGGTGCCTGGGCCGCCGGCGATCTTCATCGCTGCGACCTCGACCTTCGCGCTTTCGATGATCGAGTCCGCGACCTGGACGACCGCCTCCGCGCGATCGATTTCCATCGGGTCTTTGTCCCGCGTAAGCGCGTCGATCGTGTCGAACAGCTTTTCGCGCAGGTCCTTGATCGTCCGGCTCATGCTCCCTCCGTTCCCTGATTCGTCGTTTCAGCGCGCCGCGGGCCATGATGGCGAGCGCCAGGTCCCGCGGCAGCGACCGCTTCCAGTGATTGCGGCGCGCGTTCTCCGCCATCGAGATGATCTCGAGATTCCCGAGCAGGACCGGCACCTTCTGGCTGCGGTCCTTGAACGCGATGACATGCTTCGGAGGAATCTGGCCGTGATGCTCCTGCCAGAGCAGGCGGTGCACCGGCTTCCACGCATCCCAGATGTACTTCGCCTCCCGCACTTTGCGCAGCAGGAAGCCGTCCGCATCGATTCGCGTGCTGCCGATCGGCCGCCACGTGTGCGATCGCTGCCCCTTCTTGAACTGCGTCTCGCGCATCCGGCCGCGGTGCCAGCCCGGGCGGCGCGCCCCCTTGTTTGCCGGCACGTGTCCCTTGGGATAGCGGAACGCCTCGCCCGCCTTCGACAGCTTGTCGAAGCGCCCGGAGGCCTTCGCATCCGCCATAAATGCCGCCGACTTGTGCAGCCCGAGCCTCGAGGCCTGCGCGTAGATCTTCTGCACCGGACGGCCGATGCGAAACGCCAGCACGCGCGTCGGAATGCGCGGGTAGTCGCGCCGCAGGATCCTGAGCTCGCGCTCGGTCCAGAGCTTGCGCGGCATCAGCGACCATTGCCGTCGCGCACCTGCTGCAGCTTGCGGCCCCGGTAGTTCCAGATCCCGTCCTCGTCGCTGCGTTCGGCGAAGCGATCGAGCCCGGCATCGTCGAGATTGACGGGAATCATCTTAGGACCCCCCCCTGGCGCATTGCGCTCGTACCAGGAAATGAGCGCGTTCACGTCGTCCTGCGGCGTGCGGCGCGGCAACCACTTTCGCTGGCGTCCCATCGGGTCCTCCTATTACTCGGTGCGCGCGATCGCGTCGCGCTTGCGCTGCCACTCGGCGATGGACTCAGCGTTGTGGTCGCGGCCGTCGATGGGCGGTGGCAGGACCTCGCGCTCGTGCCGGCGCGCGCGGCGCTCGAGCCACCAGGTCCACGCGATCAGCGCCAGCCAGCCGAACGACAGGATCGCGACCAGGTCGGCGCAGTCCGTGACGAACTGCTCGGGCGTCGTCATGCCGCCTCCGCCGCGGTAACCGCGGTGTCGGCTGGGAACTCATCGACCAGGTGGAAGACGGTCGAGCGGGGCCGCGCCTCGCGCGCCACCGCCACCTGGCGCTTGCCATTGGACAGGACGATCAGCCCGTCGCGCCGATGTGCCGGGATGAAGTCGTGGCGCATCGCCTCGCGGATTGCTTCGGCCGCGCTCCGGTGATCGCAGCGCTTCATGGCCGCCCCTTCGCGCGCGCCACCGCGGCGCGCGCGGCATCAATGGCTGGCAGCGCCATCTCGTTCACGTTCGGCAGCGTGTCGATCCACGCCAGCAAGCTCTCAAGCGAGCACAGGAGATCGGGACTCGCGGCGATCAATCTGACATCGGCGCGTTCCTGTTCGGTGACGGTTCCGGTCCAGCGAGTGCCACAGATGGTCGGCAGGTCGCCGAACTCGTCGCGTTGGGCGCCCTCGCGGACGACATACAGCCAGTGAGGCCCTTCGTTGGCGTACCACGGCCCAGGCGTGTGCTGCGCCGGTAAGCTCGCGGGCGGCATCACGCGCTCGTTGAGCACGGTGCGGTGCTTCGGGCGGAGGTCCTGGCTCATGACAGCGATCCCCACGCACGCTGCTCGCCCTGGTCGATCGCCGCACGCACGTCGCCGTCCTTCGACATGACCAGCGTGTCCTGGCCCTGGCGCAGCTCGTTCGAGACGAGCTGGTAGCCCTCGGCGCTCCACTGCTGGTACAGGACGCCGATGGTTTCCTGCGTGTACTGGACCACCGCCGGGCGCCGGCTGAAGAGACTCTCGAAGTGCTCGAAGATCCCGTCGGGGTGTTTCATGCGGCACCCGGATCGTGATCGGGCGAGTGCCGGTGCAGCTCCTGCATGCCGGCGCGGATCTGGCTGTCGGTCTTGAGGTCGCGGCGCCGGCGCGCGCCGAGGTCGATCACGTTCGCGACCGTCTCGGCGCGGTGGATCCGCAGCCCACCGCCCGGCACGTTCGACAGCGTGAGGCCGACCGCGGCCAGTCCCTCGACCAGGGTGACGATGCGGACGTCGTCGTCGATCCAGGCGTTCATGCGGCTGCCCGCGTCGGCCGGCCAACGTGAGCGACGAGCTCGCCGGCGGCGGCGAGCCGAGCGCGCGCTTCCCGCACGTTCGGGTGGTCAGGGCTGCGGTGGGACTCGATGAGGCGCAGGTCGCCGGCCGCCTGCAGCAGGTTCGCTGCCGCGAGGTGTCGGACGGTCTCGACCAAGTGGTCGGGGATCTGCACGGCTGCCTCCCGGTCGGATGGCCGACCTCGGAGGCAACATACAGGCAATGCCTGTACTCGTCAACAGGCAATGCCTGCGGCCCAATCTACATATCGGCAGCGCGCTCCCTGCGCAGGCGTTCGATGTAGGCGTCTTGGGCTGGCTTCAAAGGCACGTATAGATAATTGATTTGAAAGAGACTCGGCCCCTCAGAGAACTGCAGTTTCGCATCCCGGTCGGACCATTCGCTGAGATTGAGGGGCGGCCCGTATTTGACCGGTGGGCCGTACCGATCGGTCAGTGCTTGCAAGATGCGATAGTTGGCGCTCGGATTGTACCGGGCGACGATATTGGCGAGGCGATACGCACCGGCCCGGTTGAGCTCCCTTTCACGGTTTTCCGCCCTGATGCGCCGTTTCGTCTCTTCACGCTGTTGGCGCTTCCTCTCTTCGGGTTCGCGACCGCCCATCCTGATTTCCTGCATGCTGATTTCGTAGTCAGGCGGAATCTGGAGGAGATCGACGCGCGGCACCGGCTCCAGTGAGTAAAAGTGCGCCTGCATCTCAACTTCGTCACCAGCGAGCGTTTGCCCGTCGATGGCGCACAGCGTTACTTGCTGGTCTTCGCTGCAATTGACCTGATGAGCGACATCGATCACGGAAGCAGGGAGCCGAAGGAAATCTTCGAGCGTCATGCCGAGTCGTAGGAACTTGAAGCCGATGATTGGCTCGTGCGCTTGTGACTTTGGTTCAGGCACCACCACGCTGGATTCGGCAGCGGGCTGCGGCTCACTTCGCTGACAAGCGAGTACCGCAAGCAGACTGCATAAAATTGCGCAGATTCGAGTCAAAGCCATGACTGCAGTATGCCCGGAACGTGGAACTGATGGTGCTCGACGACTACGCCGCAGATTATCGCATCCCGCGATAATTCGATGATCGGGTATCTCGGATTGATCGGCTTTAGGAACCGATGCGGACCGTCGATGATCAATTGCTTGAACGTGTGCTCGCTCGTTCCATCGAGACGCACGACCACGAACATTCCGCTTTTCGGTTCCATGGTCGGCTCAACTGTGATGATGCAGCCGTTTGGGAAAAGCGGCTCCATGGAGTCGCCATATATGCGCAGCGCAAATGCCTGGGAGCTCACCGGATACAGCGTCGGCACAGTTGGCTCACGGATCTCGGCGATGCGTTGATCAAGCTCATCCCGCGGCGCGCCCGCCGGCGCAGTTGACACGAGAGGAATGCGCTTGGTCGCCACGCGTGGCAGGGGCACCGCCTCGTTGAACAAGCCGTCGTGGTCAACGACATCGCTGGTGAGGGCATGGATCGAGCATCCCAGGGCGGCGGCAATGGCGCGTAGCTTCTCCGGCCGGGGCTGTGTCTGCCCCTTCTCCCACTGCTGTACTGACTGTGCTTTTATCCCGAGCCGATCAGCCAGGCCACTCTGATTTAGGCCCGCTTTCTCTCGATATTCAGTGATGCGCCGCCCCATGGCGACCGCCTCGTCGCGCGTCTTCTTGCTGCCAGCCATTTTGACAACCGTACAGGGGGCGCCTGTAGGCCGCATTACAAGAACGGCTTGCAATCGTGCAGGCATTGCCTGTAATCTCCCACGTCATGATCGGGATCGAGAAAGCGGTGGAGTCGAGCGGAAGCCAATCCGCACTCGCGCGCGCGCTCAAGGTGACCCCCCAGTCTGTCCAGGAGTGGGTCTCGCGAGGGTATCCGCCCGCCGGGCGCGTGCTTTCGATCGAGGAAGTCACTGGGGTTTCGCGTCACGACCTGCGTCCCGATCTGTACCCCCGCGAGCCCAAGAGGCGCGAGCGCGCTGCGTGATGCCGCGCCCCCTTTTTATGCCCCATTTGGCGCTGCGAACGGTTGCGAAATATGGATTGTGCGGCGCCGCGATTTTTCGCAAGAGGTCGAAATGGCAGGGGATCAGCAGGAACTTTTCTACGAGACGCTGATCGACGCGCTCCGCGCCACGGTCGATGCGCTTGGTGGCCCGAAGGTCGTCGGCAGCGTGTTGTGGCACGAGATGGGGACGGATGAGGCCAGGCGCCGGCTGCTCGACTGCCTGAACCCCGACCGTCAGCACCGGCTCGATCCTGACCGCCTGGTGCTCTTGCTCAAGATGGCACGCGCCAAAGGCATCCACACGGCCATCGCGTGGATCCTCGCCGAGGTCGGCTATGCCGCGCCGCAACCAGTCGAGCCGCAGGACGAGGAGGCCGAGCTCCTGCGCCAGGAGGTCGCCTGCATGGATCGCCTCGAGGCGCTGATGAAGCGCCGCGAACGCCTGCGCCTGAAGGTCGCAGGCTGATGGCGCCCCTGCATTTCACCGCGCATCCCGGACCGGCCCGCGTCGACCGCAGACGATGCATGGATCTCCCAGGGGCCGCGGGCCGGTCCCGGCAGCCACGGCGCGCGCCGATTGCGCACTGCATCGAGTGCGGCTGTCACGACGCCGCGGCGTGCTGGGACGAGGCGGTCAACCAGCCCTGCTCGTGGATCCGCCTCAATGCGCGCGCCGGCCTGGGCGTGTGCTCGGCCTGTCCTGATGCGGCGCGCCGATGGGATGCCGGCGATCGCTCGGTCGCGGTGCCGCTGTGAGCCTTCCGTGGTTCCGCATGTACGCCGAGTTCGCGACTGACCCGGTCGTCCAGTGCCTGGCCTTCGATGACCAGCGCCACTTCCTGATGCTGCTGTGCTTCAAGTGCAGCGGCCTGCTCGATCGGGAATTCGCAACCCGGCAGCAGCGCTTCGACGTGATCCGCAAGTCCTTGGGGCTGGACGGAAAAGCGTGGGACGAGATGCGGACGCGACTGGTCGCGGTAAAGCTGATCGACGACGAGCTGCAGCCGGTGAACTGGAACAAGCGGCAGTTCATCTCGGACAACGATCCGACTGCCGCTGAGCGCCAGCGCCGGCGCCGGTCACGGATGCGTCACGGTCCTGTCACGCGTGAGTCACGGCCCTCAGATACAGATTCAGATACAGATAAGAATCCGGAACGCGCGCGCGAGCCTGCGCAGGCCAAGGGCGCGGCTCGCGCGCCATCCGCGCCACCGCAGCGCACCACCAAGGCCGAGGCGAGCACTTCGCTGCGACGCATCGGTGAGCTGCTGCCGGGCAGGAGCGGCGGCTGATGGTCCGCTCCCTGATGCCGCCGCTCAATCCGGACGACCAGGCGATCCACGCCTCGCTGCCGAAACACGCCGGCGCGGTGGTCAACCCGAAGTATCTACAGGGCGCCGCCCGCGAGCGCGTCGAGCGGGACCTGCTCGCCTGGTGCGAATCGCACTCGGGCCGCGACTGGCCCCAGTGGGTCGCGGAGTGGCACCTCCAGTACCAGACCGCGCGCCGGCGCGGGGCGGGGGCCGCCCATGGGGGATGAGCGGGCGGCCGATTACCGGTCCTACCGGGAGCAGCGCTTCCGGCCCGCAGCGCCGCTCGTCGACACGCCGCGCGCGCGGGAGACGGATCCCGACACCAGCCACCAGGCCGCGGCTGCGATCAAGGCCACGGGCGCGCTCGGCGAGCAGCAGCGCGACGCGCTGCAGATGGTCCGGCTGTTTCCCGGGAGCACGACGTCGGAGCTCGCCAGGCGCAAGGTCGAGTTACTCGGCGCCGAGGGCTCCTGGGAGAAGTGGCGGCACATCTTCGGTCGTCGCCTCGGCGAGCTCGCCGACGTGCACATCCGCACCGGCAAGGCGCGCCGCTGCGGCGTGACCGGGCGGCGCGCGACCACCTGGTGGCCGCTGTGATCGTCTGCTCGCGTCACTGGGGCCGCCTCCGGCAGCTGGTCTGCGAGCGCGGACTTGGGCACCTGATCCACCAGCCGCACGATGAATTCGAGGAATTCGCGGCTGAGCTGTGCGGGCGCCACACGCAGTTCGCCTTCGACCCAATGCGCGCCGCACGATCGCTCGCGATTGATTTCGCCAGGGCGCGGAAGGATGCGGACCCGAATGGCTGCGCGGTTTGTGCGCTGGTCGACGGCATCAGCTCGAGCGTGCCGGACGCCCTCGGGCTGTCGGCCGATGCCTACTGGCCGGCGGTCATTGTCGAATACGTCGTCGTCCAGGCCCGCGCGAGCGGCCTGACGCCGAGGGCGGCATGAGTCCCTTCCAGCAGGAGCTGCTCGAGTACCTGCGGCGCAAGCAGGACCCGATCGGGCTCGGGCGCATCGTCGCGGACTTCAGGCGGCCGCAGCCGGAGATCGTCGCGAACCTCGACTCGCTGCGCCGGCTTGGCCTGGCGCGGGTCCCGCGCCCGGGCGAGTGGACGGCGAATCCGGAGCCGGCCCCGGGGCACGAAACGATCCCTCCCGCGCCGCCGCCACCGCCCGCGCGGGACGTCACGGGTCGCACGCCGCCGCCGCCGCCGCCAAATACCACGGCGGGCTGGACCCCGTTTTCGAGATTGCAGGTGCCGGTGCATGCCGCGTCGGCGCCGAGTGATCAGGAGGCCGACATGTCGAGTGCCACGAAGGTCTGCAACGAGTGCGAGAAGCGCAAGCCGACGAGCGACTTCTACGCCAGCAGCGCGAAGTGCAAGCCCTGCTACAACGCACGCCAGGCGAAGCTCAAGGCGGCCCGCGAGGGCAAGGCCGAGGCGGCGGCGCCGGCGGCGGCGAAGCGCCAGGGGGGGGTCCGCCAGAAGCCCGCCGCGCGGGTGAACGGCGAGCCGCGGACGCTCGGCGAGGTCCGCGCGCGCCACGCCAAACCGAACGGCGCCGGGCGCTTCCAGCCGGCGATCGACGCGCTGCTCGCCGAGCGTGCGCGCATCGACCAGGCGATCGAGTCGCTCAAGGCGCTGGGCTGAGATGAACCGCGACGACGACTTCCGAGGCATCACCGCGATCCTGATCGCGATCGCGGCGCCGATCGTGGTGGTCATCGTGGCGGCGCTCTACGCGCTCGCCCAGAGCGCCGGCTGGGTGCCGTGAGCCGCGCACAGCCGCAGGCGGCCGCCCGGGGCGCGCTGATGCGGCACCGCCACGCCCGCGGCACCATCCAGCTGCGCGGCCCGACCTGGTGGCTGCAGCGGCACGTGGTCAGCGTGGATCCGGCCACCGGGGAGCTGATGCGGCGCCGGGTGCGGGAGCGCCTCGGGCCGAAGACCGAGCTCAGGACGATGCGCGCCGCGCGCACCGCGGCGGACGAGTACCTGGCGCTGCTCGAGCCGGAGCTGATCTCGCCCGGGCGGACCATGCTGGCGGTGCGCTACTTCGAGGAATTCCTCCGCCTGCACGTGGCGCTGATGCGGCCGACGTCGCAACTCAAGTACCGCACCGTCATCCGCCAGTACCTGATTCCGGAGTGTCAGCACCTGCGGCTGATCGACATCGACACCGCGGCGATGCGCGCCATGATCGCCAAGCTGTCCCAACGCCTGGCGCGCGCCACGGTCGCCTCGGTGCGCGGGATCCTGCTGCAGGTCCTGCGCCAGGCGAAGCGCGACGGGTTCGCGGCGCGGATCATTGACCCGCGTGACGTGCGGCTGCCGGCGCACGCCATCGAGCACGACCGCCGCAACATCCGCCCGGACGAGCTCGACCGGATCATCGAGGCCTCCGAGTACCCGTGGAAGGCGCTGTGGGCGGTGATGGGCTACGCCGGCCTGCGGGTCGGCGAGGCGCTGGGCCTGACTTGGTCGCAGGTGAAGCGCGAGGAGCGGCTCCTGGTGATCCGCCAGGCGGCGGTGCGCGGCGAGCTTGCGCCGCTCAAGACGCGCACCAGCCGTGCCGACGTGCCGCTGTTGCCGGCGCTCGACGAGATCCTGGCCGAGTACCGCAGCTGCTGGATCCCGAACGATGCGGGCCTGCTGTTCGCCACGCGCAAGGGCACGCCGTACTCGAGCGACGACGTCCGCCGGCGTCAGCTGCAGCCGCTGCTGAATGCGCTGTGTCTGCCGAAGGCAGGTTGCCATGCATTCCGGCACGGCCTGCCCGGGCGCCTGGCGGCCGCGGGCGTCAGCCCGGACGTGATCCGCCAGATCATGCGCCACGGCACGCTGGCGATGACCGAGGCGTACCTGCACACCAGCCACAAGGATACGGTCCGCAGCCTGCAGGCGGCGGGGCTGATGGGCGCACAGACAGGCGGGGCGGCTGCCAATGGGTAGAGGAATCGAACTCGCGCGAGCCGATGCTCCGGAGCATGCGGCGCTGATGGACGAGCTCAAGGACCAACTCCTGATCGTGTTCCTGCGACGCCTCGGGAGGCGCGTCGACATCCCCGTGGCGGAAATCGACGACACCGGCGGCGAGCTGCTGGCGTTCAGCGTGGACGAGCAGCGCGTCTTTCACTTCGAGCTGAGGAAGAAGCAATGAGCCTGACCACCGACCCGAATCACCCGGACCTTCGCCGCGGCGCCGACGAGCTTCCGGTGCCGCAGAACAAGGTCTATCTCGTGCTCTCGGAGGCGGAAATCGCCAAGGGTTACGTGAAGCCCTACCGCACCAGCTACCGGCACAACGGGTGCGGGGTCGTCACTTCCATGGGCCACGAGCTGTCGGCGACGTACGCGCGCGACCCCTGGTTCTACGGTGCCACCTATTGCTGCGGCTGCCGGATGCATCGCCGGCTGCACGAATTCACCTGGACGGACGGCGAGCCGATGGATCCGTCGATGTGGCCGGAGGCCGAGCACGAGCGAATCGCCGACCTGCGAGAGCGACAGGAGCGGCAGCCCCTCAACGGTCAGACGCTGGATCAGATCATCGCCGACGTCGAGGCCGGCGCATGGATCGAGTTCGTCGACCTGGGCGGCTACGACGGACACGAGCACCACCTCATCAAGGGCCGGTATGTGCTGACCGACGACACCGTCGACAAGCTGCTGCGGCGCGGGGTGATAGAGCCGTATGCGAGTGGCACCGGCTACCGAAAGGCGCGGGAGAAGCCGAAGGCCGCCGCCGCCCTGTCGCCAGACCAGAAGGCCGCGATCGAGGTTGCCGATGGCCTGCCGGCGACACCGTCTCCGGGATCCGGAGTGCCGATCACATGAACTGGCGGCCGGTGCTGCTCGTCTGCGGGCTCGGCCGCTGCGGCACGAGCCTGGTGATGCAGATGCTCGCGGCTGGCGGGGTCGAGTGCGCCGGCGAGCCGCCGGCCTTCGAGGGTGAGTTCAACGCAGTGGAGCGCATCACGCCCGGGTTCCTGCGCTCGCAGCGCGGCCGCGCGGTGAAGCTGCTCGACCCGCAGCGGTGCGGACCGAAGCTCGAGCGGTTTCCCGAGTGCGTCGTGCTCTGGTGCAACCGGGACGCCCGGGAGCAGGCGAAGTCGCAGATCAAGTTCGCGACCATCCTGATGCGGCTGCCCTACGACCGGAGCGCCGAGCTGCGCATGGCGGCAGCCCTCGTTCGGGAGCGCAACCATGCGCTGTCGGTGCTCGAGGAGCGGTGGCCGACACTGCAGCTCGACTTCGAGGAGCTGCTGTTCAACCCAGTGCGGGCCATGGGCTGGATCGCCAGCTTCATCGACCCGTGGGGTTTCCACCCCGACCTGGCGCGCGCCGCGGCGGCGGTCATCCCGCGCTCCTCGAAGTGCTACGACGGGCTGCTCGAGGAGGAGCTCATCCGGCGGTTTGCGGCCGAACAGAACGCCGCAGCCACCCTACAAAGTGCGCCATCCGACGCTGCTGGCAGCGGGAATACCGGGGGTTCGTGAATGCCGGAAACCTTACACAAGTCTCCAGAGTTTGCCGCTTTCGACCGGGCGACGGGCCATGACGTCGGCGTCGTCACGGCCGGGTGGCTGCGGTTCGAGACCGGGTCGCCGAAGCCCGGGCGCCGCACGCTGTCGTGGAATGTCAGGACGAAGGGCGGCGAGGTGCCGCTCGGGGAGATCGCCTGGCATGCGCGCTGGCGGCGCTACGTGTTCGAGCCCGACGCCGGAACGATCTACGAGGAGGACTGCCTGCGCGTGATCGCTGCGTTCGTGGAGAACCTGACCCGGCGGCAGCGCGCGACCTGGAAGCGGAGGGCGAGGGCATGAAACGAAATCTTAAGGAGGCGCTCGTGGCGCGGCGGGAAGCCGAGCGCCAAGTCGAACTCGAGCTGGCTATCGCCTATCCGGCCGAATCGCCAATCGAATGGATGGTCGGCGAGCACCGGCAGCGCGGGACGGTCGTCAGGACCGCGATGGATCGGGTCCGTGTCTACAACCATCGCACGGGGCGCGAGTCGTGGATCCATGCGTCACGAACTCTGTGAGGAGGGCCGACACTTGAACCTGATTCAGTATCGCGAGTGGACCGGAGTGCCGTTGCCGGCGGAGTTCAGGCACGGCGATCTTTCGATGGCCGCGACCATCGTCTTCATCGCGCCGGGTGCGGGCTACGCCTTCGTCTGCGGCGACTGCGGATTCATCATGCGCGGCGGCAATCCGGCGGCCTGTTGCAACTGCCTGTCGAAGCACTTGCTGCTGACCGAGGACGCCAAGGCTCCGGTGTTCAGACTCGTGCCAGCGGAGTCCTCGCCTTGAGCCAGCCACGCTTTACAGGAATTGCCCGGTTCTGGTGGCGGATCCGGTTCACGGCGCACGGCTGCT